>JBDHSS010000095.1:0-9661 GCA_039808205.1 Paracoccaceae bacterium
CTCGCCCTCACCGGGCATTTCCTCGAGACCCGCGTCGCCCCCGGCCTGCCGCGCGAGGCGCTGCCGGCGGCCCGCGCGCGTGCGGTCGCGGCCCTCCGGCGGCGCTGAGGGCGGAACTCCGCATTTCGGCTATGCCGCGACCCGCACGGGGCCTAGGATGGTCGGGCCAGCCCGAGGCCGCCCGCATGCGCCATGTCCTCTCCGCGCTCGCCCTCTCCCTCGCCCTCGGCCCGGCGCCGAGCCCGGCCGCGGAGCCCGGCCTCCACGGCTTCGCCCTCGCCAACGGCCTCGCCGTCGTCGTCATCGAGGACCACCGCGCGCCGGCCGTCACCCAGATGCTGTGGTACCGGGTCGGGTCGGCCGACGATCCGGCCGGGCAGTCCGGAATGGCGCACTTTCTCGAGCACCTGATGTTCAAGGCGACGGGCAGGCTTGCCGACGGCGAGCTCGACCGGATCGTCGAGGAGAACGGCGGCAGCTTCGAGGCGTTCACCGCGACCGACCAGACCGCCTTCGGCGAGCGGATCGCCGCTGACCGGCTCGACCTCGTCATGGGCATGGAGGCCGACCGGATGGTGAACCTCGCGCCGAGCGAGGCGAGCCTCCGCGCCGAGCGCGCCGTCGTCGTCGAGCAGCGCCGGCAGGTGCTCGACGGCACGCCGGACGGCGCCTTCGACGAGCGGCTGCGCGCGGCGCTCTATCCCGACAGCCCCGATGGTCGCTCGACGATCGGCTCGGAGGCGGAGATCGCGGGCTTCAGCCGCGCGGCGGCGATGGCGTTCTACCGCGCGCACTACGCGCCCAACACCGCGATCCTCGTGGTCGCGGGCGACGTCGGCACCGACGCGGTCCGGCGCATGGCCGAGGCGCACTTCGGACCGATCCCGCCGGTGCCGCTCGCCCCGCGCCCGGCGCGGCCCGAGGAGCGGCGGCATCCGGGGACGCCGCCGATCGAGGTCCGCGACGCCCGCGTCCCGGTGCCGCAGCTGACCCGTGTCTATCTCGCGCCCGCGCGCCGCGCTGGCGATCAGACGGAGGCGGCGGCGCTCGTCGTCCTCGCCGACCTTCTCGGCGCCGAGCGGGTCACCTCGGTGATGGCCCGCGCGCTTGCCGGCGCCGATGGCGTCGCGCTGGCGGCGGAGGCGAGCTATTCCGACCTCGGCTTCGAGCTCTACCTGGTGCCGAAGCCCGGCGTCGACGGCGGTGCGGCCGAGGCGGCGCTCGACGCGATGATCGCGCGCTTTCTCGAGGATGGCCCGGACCCGCAGGAGATCGAGCGGATCCGCGGTCGGGTCCGCGCCTCCGAAATCTACCGGCTCGACGACGTCGCCAGCCGCGCCCACCGCGTCGGCGAGGCGCTGACCTCGGGGCTGACGCTCGCCGACGTCGAGGCCTGGCCGGACGTGCTGGCGGCGGTCACCGTGGCCGACGTCCGCGCGGCCGCGGCGGACGTCCTCGGCAGCGGCGCCTTCGTGACCGGCTGGCTCCTGCCCACGGCGCCCGCGCCCGGAGGGCCGTCGCAGTGATCCGGGCGCTGCTCCTGGCCATTGCGCTCGGGATGGCTGCTTCCAATTCGGCGCAGGCGGCGATCGCCATCGTTCCGGTGACCTCGCCCGGCGGCATTTCCGCCTGGCTTTCCGAGGAGCACACGATTCCGATCCTGACCATCGAGGCGAGCTTTCTCGGCGGCCCGGCACTCGATGCGGCCGGGCACGAGGGCACCACGGCGCTGATGGCCGACCTTCTCGACGAAGGCGCCGGCGGGCTCGATGCGCAGGGCTTCGCCACCGCGCTCGAGGATGTGGCGGCGGGCATCCGCTTCGCCGCCAGCCCCGACGACATCCGGGTCTCGGCGACGATGCTGAGCGGCACCCGCGACCGGGTGACCGAGCTTCTGCGGCTCGCGCTGACCGAGCCGCGCTTCGACGCCGAGGCGGTCGAGCGGCTGCGTGCGCAAACCCTGGCCGGAATCGCGCAGCGCGACGCCGAGCCGCAGGCTGAGGCCAATCTCGTCTTCTTCGCGCAGGCCTTCCCGGATCACCCGTACGGCCGGCCCACCGAGGGAACGGCGGCCTCGGTGGCCGCGATCACCGCCGAGGATCTGCGGGCGGCGCACACTGCTGCATTGACCCGCGAGCACCTGCGCATCGCCGTCGTCGGCGACATCACGCCAGGCGAGCTCGGGCCGCTGCTCGACCGGGTGTTCGGCGCCCTGCCCGCGACCGGTCCGTCGCTTCCGCTCGTGGCCCTGCCGCAGCTCTCGGGCAAGACCACGGTGATCGACGCCGACACGCCGCAGTCGGTGGTGATCTTCGGCAATGCCGGGATCCCGATCGGCGATCCCGATTTCATCCCGGCGATGCTGGTCAACACCGTGCTCGGCGGCGGCAGCCTCGCGACGCGGCTCGGCGAGGAGATGCGCGTGAAGCGCGGCCTGACCTATGGCGTCAACACCGGGCTCGCGTCCGGACAGTTCGGCGCCCTATACCTCGGCGCATTCTCGAGCTCCAACGCGCACATCGCCGAGGCGATCGGGATCCTGCGCGCCGAATGGCGCCGCATGGCCGGCGAGGGCCTGAGCGACGCGGAGCTGGCAGCCGCCAAGCGCTACCTAACCGGCGAGTTCCCGCTGCGCTTCGACGGCAGCGGCGACATCGCCGAGCAGCTCATCAACCTGCAGCTGGCCGGCGTCGATCCCGACTACGTGAACCGGCGGAGCGGCCTCATCGAGGCGGTCACGGCCGCGGAGGCAGCACGGGTCGCCCGGCGACTGGTGCAGCCGGCAGCGTTGACGCTGGTGATCGCCGGGCGCCCGCAAGGCATCGCGCCCGCCAGTGCGCTCAGTCGATGATGTGATAGCCGCCGTCGACGTAGAGCACCTGGCCGGTGATGAGCCGGGCAGCGTCGTGGGCGAGGAAGGCGCAAGCCGCGCCGACGTCGTCGATGTCGACGAGCGCGCGTGACGGCGCCTTGACCTTGGCCTTCTCGAGGAGCTCGTCGAACTCGGGAATGCCGGAGGCGGCGCGGGTGGCGAGCGGGCCCGGCGAGATCGCGTGGACGCGGATGCCCTTCGGCCCGAGCTCGGCGGCGACGTAGCGCACCGCGGCCTCGAGCGCGGCCTTGGCGACGCCCATGATGTTGTAGTTCTCCACCACCTTCTCGGAGCCGTAATAGGTCATGGTGAACAGGGTGCCGCCGTCCTTCATCAGCGGCTCGGCCAGGTGCGCCATGCGCAGGAACGACCAGACCGAGACGTCCATCGTGGTCTGGAAGCCGGCGCGGGGAACGTCGGTCACCCGCCCGCCGAGCGCGTCCTTGGTCGAGAAGGCGATCGAGTGCACCACGAAGTCGAGCCGGCCCCATTCCTTCTCGATGCGGTCGAAGACCGCCTCCAGCTGGCCGTCGACCATCATGTCCATGGGCATGAAGATCGGCGCCTCGACCTCGTTCGCCAGCGGCTCGACGTGCGGCTTCGCCCGCTCGTTGAGGTAGGTGATCGCCAGATCGGCGCCGAAGGCGCGGAACGCCCGGGCGCAGCCCCAGGCAATCGAGCGGTCGTTGGCGATGCCGACGACGAGGCCCTTGCGGCCCTCGAGGAGACTGGCCTTCACGCTCGGAAGGGTCATGCGGGTTCTCCGGTGGCGCGAGCGGCAGCGGGGGCGCCGATCACGGAAAGGGTGTGGCGGGCGATCATCAGCTCCTCGTCGGTCGGCACGACGAGGACGGCCGTGCGGCTCGCCGGCGTCGAGATGCGAAGCGCGCCCGCGTCGTTGGCCGCCGGGTCGAGCTCGGCGCCGAGCCAGCCCAGCCGCGCCGCGATCCGCGCCCGGATCACCGCGGAGTTCTCGCCGACGCCGGCGGTGAAGACGAAGGCGTCGATCCCGTCCAGCGCCGCGGCGAGCTGGCCTATGTGCAGCGCACAGCGGTGCACGAAATGCTCGATCGCGAAGGCCGCGCCGGGATCGTCGCTCGCGAGCAGGTCACGCATGTCGTTCGAGACGCCCGAAAGCCCCTTGAGACCCGAGCCGTGATAGAAGAGCCGCGTGATCTCGGCGGGGGTCATCCCCTTGGCCTCGAGCAGGTAGAGGACCACGCCGGGGTCGAGCTGGCCCGGGCGGGTGCCCATCGGCAGGCCATCGAGCGCGGTGAAGCCCATGGTGCTCTCGACGCTGCGACCGCCCTTGATCGCGCACATCGAGGCGCCGCTGCCGAGGTGGGCGACGACGACCCGGCCGCCGGCGATCTCCGGCGCCACCTCGGGCAGGCGCGCGGCGATGTACTCGTAGCTGAGGCCGTGGAAGCCGTAGCGGCGCACGCCCTCGTCGTAGAGGCTGCGCGGCAGCGCGTAGCAGTCGGTGTGCTCCGGGTGGCCGCGGTGGAAGGCGGTGTCGAAGCAGGCGACCTGCGGCACCTCGCGGTCGATCGCCATGGCGAGGCGGATCGGCGCGAGGTTGTTCGGCTGGTGCAGCGGCGCCAGCGCCTCGTAGCGTCCGAGCCGGTCGAGGATGTCGGCGTCCACGAGGACCGGGCGGTCGAACTCGGGGCCGCCGTGCACGACCCGGTGGCCGATCGCGCAGAGCTCGAGCCCTTCGAGCCGGCGCAGCCAGCCGCCGACCTCGGCGATTGCCGCCGGCAGGTCGCGAACCTCGGCCGGCTGATAGGCGCGGTCGACGAGGCTCGCGCCGGCGTGGTCGGCGGCGCGCAGGCGCGGATGCACGCCGATGCCGTCGATCTGGCCGCGGACGCGCCGCTCGAGGCCGCGGTCGCCGAGGGCAAAGACCTGGAACTTCAGGCTCGATGAGCCGGAGTTGACGACGAGGACCGCCTCCATGGTCAGGCGGCGGCAGCAGCGGCGGCGGCGGCAGCCGCGGCCGCCCGGCGGGCGGTCGCGTAGAGCGAGGCGATGGCGCAGGAGGCGAGCCGGGTGCGCACCGAATCGGCGCGGGAGGTGAGGACGATCGGCACCCGCGCGCCGAGGACGATGCCGGCGGCGTCGGCGTGGGCGAGGAAGGTCAGGTTCTTCGCCAGCATGTTGCCCGCCTCGAGGTCGGGCACGACGAGGATCTGCGCGTGGCCGGCGACCGGCGAGGCGATGCCCTTGATCCGCGCCGCCTCCGGGTCGATGGCGTTGTCGAACGCCAGCGGCCCGTCGAGGAGCCCGCCGGTGATCTGCCCGCGCTCGGCCATCTTGCAGAGCGCCGCCGCCTCGATCGTCGACGGGATCTTGGTGGTCACGGTCTCGACCGCGGACAGGATCGCCACCTTGGGCGTGCCGAGCCCGATGCCCACCCAGAGGTCGATCGCGTTCTGGATGATGTCGCGCTTGTCGTCGAGGTCGGGAAAGATGTTGATCGCCGCGTCGGTGATGAACAGGGTCTCCGGGTGGCCCGGCACGTCCATGACGAACACATGGCTGATGCGCCGCTCGGTGCGCAGGCCGGTCGCCGACGCGGCGACCTCCTTCATCAGCTCGTCGGTGTGCAGGCTTCCCTTCATCAGCAGCTCGCCCCTGCCCTCGCGGATCAGCGCGACAGCGGTGGCGGCGGCGGCGTGGCTGTGCGGCGCATCGACGATCTGCCGGCCGGCGAGGTCGATGGCGTGCGCCGCAGCCACGGCGCGGATCCTCGCCTCCGGCCCGACCAGGATCGGCTCGATCAGCCCGGCGGCAGCCGCGTCGATGGCCCCGCGCAGCGAGGTCTCGTCGCAAGGGTGGGCAACCACCGTCAGCGCCGGCGTGCCACGGGCGGCGGTGATCAGACGCTCGTACTTCGAGCCGGAAGTGGCGATCTCGGCCAAGCTTGCCTCCTGGTTCAGGGTCAGGACGCCTTGCGTCCCGGCTTGCGCTCGCTGGTGGCGATGCTGACGAGCTCCGGGCCGAGGCCGAACAGCAGCGCCACCCGCTGCAGCCGCGTCGCCAAGGCGTCGTCCGGCGAGCCGCTGGCCTCGACGATCTTGCGCAAGGTCGCGAAGGCCTCGCGGCGATCGTCGAGCGCCTCGGGCAGGAGCTCGGGGATCGCGCGCATCGCCGTCTCCTCGTCGATGGCGAGGATCAGGAACTGCTCGCGCACCAGTGCCTTGAACGCCGAGAGCGTCATCTGGCGGTGTGCCGGCAGCGCCCCGCGCATCCGCGTGATCGCCGCGAAGCCGCGCTCGTCCACGGCATTGCGCGCCCGCCCCACGTAGAGGAGCGCCCGGACCAGCGCCTCGGCCATGCCGCCGCGCCGCATCGCCTCGCGGAGCTCGGCGATCCGGCGCTCGACCAGCGCCGCGTGCAGCTTGCTCTCCGCGGCCTTGCGCGGCGGCACCGAGGAGCTCGGGTCGACGCCGAGCGCCGCCTGCAAGGCCGGCGTGCCGTAGATCGCGTGGAAGGCGTCCTCCGACAGCCGCTCGGCGCCGCGGCGCCAGGCATCGAGGCCGTCGACGATCTGCCGCGACAGCGCCGCCTGCAGCGCGACGAGCGGATTTTCGGGATCGACCGGCCGGCGGGCGTCGCGGACGCGGTTCGCCGCGTCATCGACCCAGGCGAGCCACGGATTGCGCGGCCCGAGCACCTCGTAGGACAGCCGCAGCGGATGCATCCGGCGCATCGCCTCGGCGAGCGGCGGCGCCACGGCCGCGCGCACCGCCGGCTGCACGAAGGCGCGGTAGAGCGCGAGATTGATCTCGGAGAGCCGCGCGGCGGCCGCGAACTTGCGCTCGTCGGCGAGATCGTTGCAGCCGAGCGCGCGGATGTCGTCGAGCGTCCGCGCCTCGCAGCGCATCACCCATTCGCCGGTGACGAGGTCGGGGTTGTCCACCGCCTCGCCCTTCGGCGTCAGCACCGCCTCGTAGAGGCCCGGCGGCAGCACGTCGATGAGATCGATGTTCGAAGCGAACTCGTCGTGCTCCTTGCGGGCGACGCCGCCGGAGACGAAGATGCCGAGGTGCCCGACATGCTCGTGCACGGTGTAGACGATGGTCTGGCCCCAGGCGCGGATGTCGTCGACACTGTCGTAAAGGTCGAGGATCCAGTCGAGCGCCTGCTGCGGCGGGGTGATGTTGTCGCCCTTGGAGCAGAACACCACGATCGGCGAGCGGATGCTGCGCAGGTCGACGGCGGTGCCGTCGGAGGTGCGGATGTCGCCGGCGGCGAGGTGGTTGCCGACGAAGAGCTCGTCGACGATCCACTGCATCTCCTCGGCATTCAGCGTGACGTGCCCGCCCCACCACTTCTCGAACTCGAGATAGCGATCGGGCTCGGTGTCGATCTGCGACCAGAGGTTGTACTGCTTGGTCCAGAGCGTGTTGGCCGGGTTCTGGTTCTCGAAGTTCTGCACCAGCGCCGCGCCGTCGAAGACGCCGGCGCCGAGGTCGCCGGTCAGCGCGGTCAGCCATGAGCCGCCGAGAAGCCCGCCAGAGTAGCGCATCGGGTACTGGCCACGGACGCCCGCCCAGTAGGAGAGCGGCGTGCCGGCGATGACGATCGGGCCGAAAAGCTCGGGGCGGAGCGCCGCCAGCAGCATCACCGCCCAGCCGGCCTGGCAGTTGCCGATGACGCAGGGCTTGCCCTCGGCCTCGGGGTGGCGCGCGATCACCGCCTCGAGGAAGACCGCCTCGGCGCGGGCGATGTCCTCGATGGTCTGGCCGGGCACCGGGTCGGGCAGGAAGCCGACGAAATAGGCCGGGTGCCCCGCCTTCATCGCGACGCCGATCTCGCTGTCGGCCTTGAACCCGCCGATGCCGGGCCCGTGGCCGGCGCGCGGGTCGACGATGACGAACGGCCGCTTCCGCGGATCGGTGACGGTGCCCTCCGGCGGGACGATCCGGGCGAGGAGATAGTTGACCGGCCGATCGAGCCGGCGGCCGTCGATCACCAGCTCGGCCTGGTAGTCGAGCACGTTCGGGGCGACTTCCGCCGCGTGGGCCTCGTATTGCGCGGAGCGGCGGCGCATCACGTCCAGGAACAGGACGGAGCGCTGCCACGCGTCGGTCCAGTATTCGGCGACCGCCGCCGGGCTCGGCAGCTTCGGCGTCTCAACCTTCGCCATCACATGTCCTCCATGGCCCCGCGGTTCCTCTAGCGGGTTGCGCCGAGAGGTCAAGAGCGGGCGCACGGGCGGTAAAACTCTTGGGATCGACCCTTCCGGCGCGGGTGCAAAGCGCCTTTGTTGAGGGATTCCCGCCTTGTCTTGAGGGGGTGCGTGATCGCAGGGCGAACAATCGCCCACTCTTCACGGCGTCGTGCATCGCGGGTAGGCTGGCGATCCGACGGACACGACGCGAGAGGACGCGCCGGTGCGGCAGCGGCTAGGAGACACCGGAGAGGCTGCCGGGGCGGCGCTCGACGGCGCCCACGGCCATCCGGCGAAGCACCCCGGTCTCCGGCAGCGTCGGGCCGCGGTTGACCTCGGCCCGCCGGCGATCGGCGGGAACGTGCCGACGGTGCTTGCAAGACCGGCGATGGCGCACGATCTGCCGCGGGTGCGCAGCCGCGGCGGCGCGCGTCCCGTGAACGACGAGGAGCCGAGATGACCGAATTCTTCACCACGCACTTCGCCTTCATGGCCACCGCCGAGGGCTGGGCGGCGATGGTGACCCTCGTCGCGATGGAGGTCGTGCTCGGCATCGACAACCTGATCTTCATCTCGATCCTGACCAACAAGCTGCCGCGCGAGCACCGCGAGCGCGCGCGCCGCCTCGGCATCGGCGCTGCACTTCTCATGCGGCTCGTGCTCCTGGCGACGATCGCCTGGATCGTCGGGATGACCGAGCCGGTCTTCACCGCCTTCGACCATGGCTTCTCGTGGCGCGACCTGATCCTGATCGCCGGCGGGCTATTCCTGGTCTGGAAGGCGACCAAGGAGATCCACCACAACGTCGATCCGGCGGGCCACGGCGACGACGCGGTCGGCCGCGCGGTCAGCACGACGCTCGGCGGCGCGATCTTCCAGATCCTGCTCCTCGATCTCGTCTTCTCGGTCGACTCGATCATCACCGCCGTCGGCATGACCGACCATCTGGCGATCATGTACATTGCCGTGATCGTCGCGATCACGGTGATGCTGGTCGCGGCGACGCCGCTCGCCAACTTCATCGAGAAGAACCCGACGATCGTGATGCTGGCGCTCGGGTTCCTCTTGATGATCGGCACGACGCTGATCGCCGACGGCTTCGGCTTCCACGTGCCCAAGGGCTACATCTACGCCGCCATGGGCTTTTCGGCCCTGGTCGAGGGCCTCAACATGCTGGCGCGGCGGCGCAAGGCGACGCAGCGCGGCAGCGAAAACTGAGCGGGCAGGGGCCGTCTGGACGCGCCGGCCCGATTTATCTATAAGCCGGCCATTCATAAATCTGCGAACAGACGACAAGGGGTCCCATGGCCGGACATTCGCAATTCAAGAACATCATGCACCGCAAGGGCCGCCAGGACGCGGTCAAATCGAAGCTGTTTTCCAAGCTGGCGCGAGAGATCACCGTCGCCGCCAAGCTCGGCACGCCCGACCCGGCCATGAACCCGCGCCTCAGGCTCGCTGTGCAGGCGGCCAAGGCCGAGTCGATGCCGAAGGACAACATCCAGCGCGCCATCAACAAGGCCGCCGGCGCCGACAGCGAGAACTACGAGGAAGTCCGCTACGAGGGCTACGGCCCCGGCGGCGTGGCGCTGATCGTCGAGGTGCTGACC
>JBDHSS010000096.1:0-9653 GCA_039808205.1 Paracoccaceae bacterium
ATCGAGATCGTGCCGACGTCGCCCCAGTCGAGGTTGAGCGCGCAGCGGCCCGAGGCGAAGAGCGGCCGGGTGTCGGACACGTCGAGGTTCAGCTCGTCGGGCGGGCCGTACTTCGTCGACTCCTGCAGGAAGTCGAGCGCCTTGCGGAACGCCTCGTTGTCGACCAGCGGGCTCATGTCCTTGGTGTTGAAGAAGGTGCCCTGGCTCGTGCCCTTCGACTGGGTCATCGAGCCGACGACGTCGGTCACGAACCAGTAGCTCTGCGCGTTGCGCTTCTTGGCGATGCAGGAGCCGAAGTCGGGCGTGCCGTCGCCGTTCATGTCCTTGCCGTTCACCGCCTTGGCGACGTCGAGGTATTCTTCCCACGTGGTCGGCGGCTTCTTCCCGGCCGCCTCGAGCACGTCGGTGCGGTAGTAGAGCATGTGGAAATCACCATCGAGGGTGATCATGTAGGTCTTGTCGCCGTACTTCTGCGAGAAGTCGCGGAAGAAGGCGCCGACGTCGTCCTCCTGGATGTCCTTGTCGGCGGCGATGCGCGGCGTCAGATCCTCGAGATAGCCGCCGGCGATGTAGTCGACCATCCACTGCGGCGCATAGACCGCGGCATCGACCGAGTTGGTGCCTGAAGCCCAGTCGGTCAGGATCTTCTGATAGAGGTCGGAGAACGGCACGGCGATCACGTTGATCTTCGCGCCGGTCTTGGCCTCGAACTCGGGCGCGCGGCGCTGCAGCGGCTCCTGGATCGCGCCGGTCTGGGTAATGACGTTGACGGTGACGCCCGCGAAGGGCTTGTCCTGCGCCAGCGCAGGCAGGGCGGCGAGGCCGAGGGCAGCGGCGCCCGTCAGCAGAAACGACAGCTTCATGGACTTCCTCCCGTGGATTCCCGGCTCTTCAAGGCGGGCCGGTCACGGCACAGACTATCGGGCGGCCCCGCGCTGTCCAAGGGTTTTGCGTCCCCGGCCGCGGAGCCGCCTCACCCGGGTAGAACCAGCACCTTGACCTCGCCCGGCTCGGCGGCGCGAGCGATGGTCTCGGCGGCGGCGTCGAGCGGGATCCGGCGCGAGATCAGGGGTGCTATGGCGACGCGGCCCGAGCTGATGAGGTCGGCGGCGCGCGCCTGGGTGAACGGGTTGATGAAGGAGAAGCGCAGCTGGACCTCGCGGAACAGCAGGTCGAAGGGCTCGATGGCGACGCGCGCGCCCTGGGCGAGGACGCCGAGCACCACGACGCGGCCGCCGGAGCGGGTGAGGGCGGGGGCTTCGGCCACGGTCTCGGGGACGCCGGCGCACTCGAGCGTGAGGTCGGCACCCTCGGGCCAGATCGCCCGCGCCGCGTCCGGGCTCGCCGCGGTCTCGTTGGCGCCGAGCGTTCGGGCGAGTGCGTGCTTCGCGGGATTGCGCGTCAGAAGCATGGTCTCGGCGCCGGCAAGCCGCGCCAGCTGCAGCGCGAGCAGGCCGATCACGCCGCCGCCGATGACGAGGACGCGCTCGCCCGCGACCGGCGCGCCGATGTCGACGCCGTGCAACGTGCAGGCAAGCGGCTCGCAGAAGGCGCCGAAGTGCGGGTCGAGGTCGTCGGGCAGGAGCGCCGCCTTGCGCGCCGGGAAGACCGCAAGCTCGGCGAAGCCGCCGTCGCGATGGATGCCGGTCGCGACATTGCGCGCGCAGAGGTTTACCCGGTCGCGCAGGCAGGCGGCGCAGCCGCCGCACCAGTCGTTGGGGTCGCAGGCGACTCGCGTGCCCTCGGCAATGTCGACGCCGGCGCCGCGGCCGACGACGATGCCGGAGAACTCGTGGCCGAGCGTCACCGGCGGCGCGCTCGGGAACTCGCCCTTGAAGAGGTGCCGGTCGGTGGCGCATATGCCCGCGGCCTCGATCCGCACCAGCACCTCGCCAGGTCCGGGCACGGGGGGCGGAACCTCGATGGTACGGATGTCGCCTATGCCGAGCAGGCGTGTCGCAAGCATGGCTGCCTCCTTTGTCCGGATCCCGGGGCTGCGCCAACCTTTCCCGATCGACGGACAAAGGTCTACCGGCCTGCCGCGCTGGCACCAACGACCGAAGCGGGGCCTCCTGGCCCCGCGAGTCTCGGGCCCGACAGGCGAACGCATGCATTCGCCGGGCCGTCGGCTGGAGCGCGGGACGCGCGGAAGCCGAGCGTCGGGACGCATCCGCCCCCGGCAGGGCGGATGCGGACGGATTTGTCACGCGCCAAATCCGTCGAGAGCGGCGCCGTCGAGCCCGCAAGCAAGCGGTAGTGCGCCCTTCCGTCACGGCACCATCGGCGCGATGATCGAACGTCGACAGCGGCGACGACGGGAGGGAAGCCATGCGCACCCAGGTCGCGATCATCGGCTCGGGCCCCGCGGGGCTCCTGCTCGGGCGGCTGCTGTCGCTGGCGGGGATCGACACCGTGATCCTCGACCGGGTCGATCGCGCCTACATCCTCGGCCGGGTTCGCGCCGGCGTGCTCGAGGCGGGCATGGTCGGGATGCTGCGCGAGGCCGACGCGGCGGAGAAACTCGACGCCGAGGGCCTGCCGCACGACGGCTTCGACATCGCGCTGAACGGCGGGCTTCACCACATCGACCTCGCCGGGCTGACTGGCGGCAAGCGGGTGACGATCTACGGCCAGACCGAGCTCACCCGCGACCTGATGGACAAGCGCGAGGCCGACGGCGCCCCGACGATCTACGACGCCGCCCACGTCACGCCGCGCGACTTCCGCGGCCGGCACCCGTGGATCAGCTACGAGAAGGACGGCGCGTCGCACCGGATCGACGCCGACTTCATCGTCGGTTGCGACGGCTTTCACGGGCCCTCGCGCAAGGCGGTGCCGCCGAAGGCGATCGCCACCTTCGAGCGGGTCTATCCGTTCGGCTGGCTCGGGCTGCTCGCCGACGTGCCGCCGGCGCGCGCCGAGCTCGTCTACGCCAAGCACCCGCGCGGCTTTGCGCTCTGCTCGATGCGCTCGCGGACCCGCAGCCGCTACTACCTGCAGGTGCCGCTCACCGATCATGCGGAGAACTGGTCGGACGCTGCCTTCTGGGACGAGCTGCGCCGGCGGCTGCCCGACCCGGTCGCAGATGCGGTGGTGGCCGGGCCGTCGTTCGAGAAGTCGATCGCACCCCTGCGCTCGTTCGTCGCCGAGCCGCTGCGCTTCGGCAGGCTCTTCCTCGCCGGCGACGCGGGCCACATCGTGCCGCCGACCGGGGCGAAGGGGCTGAACCTCGCGGCCTCCGACGTGCGCTATCTCCTCGACGGGCTGCGCGAGCACTACGCCGAGCGCTCCGACGCCGGGCTCGACGCCTATTCGGAGCGGGCGCTGGCGCGGGTCTGGAAGGCGGAGCGGTTCTCCTGGTGGATGACGACGATGCTCCACACCTTCGTCGAGGACGACGCCTTCGGCCGGCGCATTCACGACGCCGAGCTTGCCTACACGCTCTCCTCGGTCGCGGCGCGCACCGCGCTCGCCGAGAACTACGTCGGGCTGCCGTACTGACGCGGCAAGGACCGCAGGCGACGGCGGCGCGACCTGCGCTATGTTTGGTCGGGGCGACGCGCAGGTTCGCCCGACGCCGCAGTGCAGGGGAGAGGCGATGACCTACGAGGATATTCTCTACGCGGTGAAGGATGGCGTCGCCACCGTCACCATCAACCGCCCGGAGCGCTACAACGCCTTTCGCGCGCAGACCTGCGACGAGCTGATCGACGCGATCGGCACCGCCGGTTGGGACCGGTCGATCGGCGTCGTGGTGCTGGCGGGCGCGGGCGACAAGGCGTTCTGCACCGGCGGCGACCAGACCGCGCACGCCGGCCAGTACGATGGCCGCGGCACCATCGGCCTGCCGCTCGAGGAGCTGCACTCGGTGATCCGCGACATCCCGAAGCCGGTGATCGCCAAGGTGCAGGGGTTCGCCATCGGCGGCGGCAACGTGCTCTGCACCATCTGCGACTTCACCATCGCCGGCGAGAAGGCGGTGTTCGGGCAGGTCGGCCCGAAGGTCGGCTCGGTCGACCCTGGCTTCGGCACCAACTACCTCGCGCGCATCGTCGGCGAGAAGAAGGCGCGCGAGATCTGGTATCTCTGCCGCCGCTACTCGGCGCACGAGGCGCTGGTCATGGGGCTCGTCAACGCGGTCGTGCCCAACGAGGACCTCGACGCCGAGGTCGAGCGCTGGTGCGCCGAGATCATGGCGAACTCGCCGACCGCGATCGCCATCGCCAAGCGGTCGTTCAACATGGACACCGAGCACCAGCGCGGCATCGCCGGCCTGGGCATGTACGCGCTTTCGCTCTACTACGACACCGATGAGAGCAAGGAGGGCGCGAGCGCCTTCCGCGAGAAGCGCAAGCCCGACTTCCGCAAGCTCGCGCGCTGAAGGCCGCGCCGGGTGCCCTGCGGCGCGGGGTCACTCGGCGGCGAGGCTGCCCGAGTTGTAGGCGTAGGTGTCCCAGTCGGGGCGGTAGTCGTCGCTCGCCTGGTTGCCCCAGACCGTCCAGCCGGGCCGCGTGCCGCGGCCGAAGAGCTCGAGGAAGCCGCCGGGGCTGCACGCCTCGATCAGCGCATACTGCTCGTCGGGCTTGCGCGAGTGCTCGCGCTTGCGGCTGGCGATGACGTTCACCTGGCGGCGGGCCGGCGGCAGCGTGCGGGCGTTGCGGCCGCGGGTGCCGAACAGGATGATCTCGGTGACGTTGCGGAAGTAGAAGCCGACGCCGCGGCCGTCCGAGCCGCCGTCCTTGCGCACCTTGTGCCAGACGAGGTTCGACTTGTACTGGAACCCCCACGCGGCGAGCACCGCGAGACCCTCGGGCAGGAGCGCGTTCGGCACCCAGAGATAGCAGTGCGCGGTTGCCTCGAGATGCTCGGCGACGGGCAGCGCGCAGATCTCGTCGACGGTCAGCGTCGGGTAGCGGCTGAGGCGCCGGTGCTCGGGCGCCACCTTGCCGGTGCGGTTGACGAAGCGCCACGGCGGATCGGCGAGCACGGTCGCGAACCGGCGGCCCGCGAGCGATTGTCTCAAATCTTGGGCCGGGTCTTTCGTCATCACCAACATCTAGCGAAAGGCGGGAGGGTCGCACAATCGGAACATTGCCGGAACTCACGCGCCGAGCAACCGCGAAACTGGTCAATTCCGGTCAGACACCCCGGACGCGCGCTCAGGCCGTCTCCGCCGCCTTGAGCCCGAGGCGCTCCTCGACGGCCTGGCGCATGAGGAACTTCTGCACCTTGCCGGTCACGGTCATCGGGAACTCCGCGACGAACTCGACGTAGCGCGGGATCTTCTGGTGGGCGATCTGGCCGCGGCAGTAGTCGCGCAGCTCGTCCTCGGTCATCGTCTCGCCGGCGCGCAGCACCACCCAGGCGCAGAGCTCCTCGCCATAGCGCGGGTCGGCGACGCCGAAGACCTGCACCGACTGAATCTTCGGGTGCGCGAACAGGAACTCCTCGATCTCGCGCGGGTAGAGGTTCTCGCCGCCGCGGATCACCATGTCCTTGATGCGGCCGACGATGTTGCAGTAGCCCTCGGCGTCGAGGATCGCGAGGTCGCCGGTGTGCATCCAGCCGGCGGCGTCCTTGACCTCGGCCGACTTCTCCGGGTCGTCCCAGTAGCTTTGCATCACCGAGTAGCCGCGGGTGCAGAGCTCGCCCGGCGCGCCGCGCGGCACGACGCGGCCCTCGGCGTCGACGATCTTCACCTCCAGGTGCGGGTGGATGCGGCCGACGGTGGCGACGCGGCGCTCAAGAGGATCGTCCGTCGCGCTCTGGAAGCTGACGGGCGAGGTCTCGGTCATGCCGTAGGCGATCGTCACCTCGCGCATGTGCATGCGCTCGACGACGCGCTTCATCACCTCGATCGGGCAGGGCGAGCCCGCCATGATGCCGGTGCGCAGCGACGAGAGGTCTAGCCGTGCGAACTCCGGGTGGTCGAGCTCGGCGATGAACATGGTGGGGACGCCGTAGAGCGCGGTGCACCTCTCGGCCTGCACCGTCTCGAGCGTGGCGAGCGGGTCGAAGCCCTCGCCGGGGTAGACCATCGCGCAGCCGTGCGTGACGGCGGCGAGGTTGCCCATCACCATGCCGAAGCAGTGGTAGAGCGGCACCGGGATGCAGATGCGGTCGTCCTCGGTCAGGCGCAGCGCGCGGCCGACGAAATAGCCGTTGTTGAGGATGTTGTGATGGCTGAGCGTCACGCCTTTCGGCGAGCCGGTGGTGCCGCTGGTGAACTGGATGTTGATCGGGTCGTCGAACTGCAGCTCGGGGGCGAGGGCCTCGAGGCGGGCGCGGTCGGCGTCGTGGGCGAGGTCGGGCACCGCCTCGAAGGCGATGGTACCGGGCACGGCGGGACCGCCGATCTGGATCACCGTGCGCAGGGCCGGAAGGCGCGCCGCGCGCAGGGCGCCGGGGGTGGCATCGGCGAGCTCGGGGGCAAGCGTCGCGACCATGCCGATGTAGTCGCTCGACTTGAAGGCGCTGGCGGTGACGAGGGCGGCGCAGCCGACCTTGTTCAGCGCATACTCGAGCTCGGTCAGGCGATAGGCGGGGTTGATCGTGACGAGGATCAGGCCGGCCTTGGCGGCGGCGAACTGGGTGAGCGCCCATTCCGCGCGGTTCAGCGACCAGATGCCGATGCGGTCGCCGCGGTCAAGGCCGAGGGCGAGGAGGCCGGCGGCGAACGCCTCGGCGCGGGCATGAAGCTCGGCCCAGCTCCAGCGGACACCCTGCGTCGGCGAGACGAGGGCGGGGCGGTCGCCCCAGCGCACGGCGGCGCGGTCGAGGGCCTGGCCGATGGTCTGGCCGAGGAGCGGCGTGTCGGAGACGCCGGAGACGTAGGCGATATCGGTCATGGTGTCGGGCATGGGTTCCTCCCTTCCGGAGCGGCCGTTTCCCGGCCGTCGGCTTGCTGGTTGCGCTGGGCGGGGACGGGGATCAGCGTCCCCTGCAGGATCGCAACGTGCCGCGGGTCGCCGGGCTCGTCCTCGGACCAGACGTCGGCGGCAGCGACGACGAGGCGGCGGCCGGAGCGGATCACCCGGCCCTCGGCGACGAGGCGGCCGGTGCCGGGAGCGAGCAGGTTGATCTTCATCTCGACCGTCATCACCTCGGAGCCCTCTGGGATGACGGTCAACGCCGCGTAGCCGGCGGCATTGTCGCCGAGGGCGAAGACGAGGCCGGCGTGGGCGAAGCCCTGCTGCTGGCGGAAGCCTTCGCCGACCGGCGCCGCGACCGTCACCCGGCCCGGCTCGACGCGCAGGAGCCGGGCGTCGAGCGAGCGCATCATCGACTGGCGCGCGAAGCTTCCGCGGATGCGGGCGAGGGTCGCGTCATCGTCCATCGGCCGGCTCCGGTCCGAGGAAGGCGCGGATGCGTTCCTGCGCCTCGTCGCTCTCCCATCGGTCGGCGAGAGCGGCGATCGAGCGCGCCACGTCGGCCTCCTGGTCCCGGCCGAGGCTCAGGCAGAGCGCCTTGCCCGCGGCGACGGCGCCGGGGGCGGCCTTCAGCACCGCGTCGGTCTGGCGGCGGACGCGGGCATCGAGATCGCCGGCGGGGCAGACCTCGTGCAGCAGGCCGGCGCGGAGGGCGAAGTCGAGGGGGATGGCGTTGCCGGAGAAGAACACCTGACGCGCGAACCCCTGGCTCATGCGGCGGACGACGAAGGGGCCGATGGTGGCGGGGATCAGGCCGAGCCGGGTCTCGGTGAGCGCGAGCCTCACCCCCTCGGCGGCGATGGCGATGTCGGAGACGGCGACGAGGCCGACGCCGCCGCCGAAGGCATTGCCCTGGACGCGGGCGATCAAGGGCTTCGGCAGCGCGTCCAGCGCGGCGAGCATCGCCGAGAGGCGGCCCGCCTCGGCGATCTTGCCGGCGCGGTCGGCGGCCTGTTGGGCACGCATCCATTCGAGGTCGCCGCCGGCGCAGAAGCTCGGGCCGGTGGCGGCGATGACGACGGCGCGGACGCGTGCGTCGGCGCCGAGGGTCGCGGCGGCCTCGGTCAGCTCGGCGATCATGCCTGCGTTCATCGCGTGGTGCTTGTCGGGGCGGTTCAGGGTGACGGTGGCGATCCCGTCGGCGTCGGTGGCGACGAGGATGGTGCTCATACCGCGGCCCTCGCGATGCGGTCGGCCATGAAGGCCTCGGCGCGCTCGAGCGCGGCGAGGTCGAGGCCGGTGCCCCAGCCGGCGGCCTCGAGCATGCGCACCATCGGCACCGTCGAGACGTTGCCCTTGGCGCCGGGGGCGTAGGGGCAGCCGCCGAGGCCGCCGATGGCGCTGTCGAAGGTGCGCAGGCCGTGGGCGAGGGCAGCGTCGACGTTGGCGAGGGCGTTGCCGCCGGTGTCGTGGAAGTGGCCGGCGAGGCGGGCGGGGTCGATCGTCGCGGTGAGGTGGGCGAGGAGGCGGTCGACGGTTTCAGGCGTGCCGCGGCCGATGGTGTCGCCGAGCGAGACCTCGTAAGACCCCATGGCGAGCAGCGCGGCCGTGACCGAGGTGACGGCCTCGGGCGCGGTCGGGCCGTCGTAGGGGCATTCGATCACGCAGGAGACGTAGCCGCGGAGGGGGAGGCCGGCGCCGCGCGCGGCCTCGGCGACCGGGGCGAAGCGGGCGAGGCTTTCGGCGATCGTGGCGTTGATGTTCCGGGCGCTGAAGCCCTCGGAGGCAGAGGCGAAGATCGCCACCTCGTCGGCGCCGGCCGCCCGCGCCGCCTCGAAGCCCTGCATGTTGGGGGTCAGGGCCGCGTAGCGGATGCCGGGCGCGCGGCGGATGCCGGCCATCACCGCGGCAGCGTCGGCCATCTGCGGGACCCACTTCGGCGAGACGAAGCTCGTCGCCTCGATGCGGGTGAGGCCGGTTTCGGAGAGGAGGTCGATGAGCGCGACCTTGGTCTCGGTCGGCACGAACCCCGGCTCGTTCTGGAGGCCGTCGCGCGGGCCGACCTCGTAGACGGTGACGCGCTCAGACACGATGCGCTCAGACATGGGCTTCCCCCGGGACTTCCTCCTGCTGGCGCTCGGCCGGCGCGAACTCGACGAGGAGGGTGCCGTCGCTGACCGTGTCGCCGACGGCGCAGTGGACGGCCTCGACGGTGCCGTCCGAGGCGGCGCGCAGGGAGTGCTCCATCTTCATCGCCTCGAGGACGACGAGGATGTCGCCCCGCGCCACCTTCGAGCCGGCCGCGACCGGCACCGAGCGGACGAGGCCGGTCATCGGCGCGGCGATGCGGTTCTCGGCGGCGCCGCCGGTCGCCTCGACGGCGAGGGGGTCGATGACGGCGAAGTCGGTGATCCGCCCGTCGAGCAGCACCGAGACGGCGTGGCCGGCGCGCGCGACGCGGGCCGCGAGGTTGCGGCCGCCCTGGCGGGCGCGGAAGCCGCCTTCGTCGACCGTCACCGCCTCGAAGGCTGTCGAGCGGTCGCCGTCCTCGACGGCGATGGCGTGGAGCCCGAGCAGGCGCAGGTCGCGGGCGACGAGCTCGCCACCGGTGACGAGCTCAACCCGGCGGCTCGCCGAGCCCCAGAGCCGGAAGCCGAAGAACGGGCGGGCTGGGTCGAGGTCGAGCGCGGCGAGCGCGGCAAAGAGGACGGCGGCATCGTCGGGCGCCGGGACGTGGGTGAGGGCCTCCTGCTTGCGGGCGATGAGGCCGGTGTCCATGCGGCC
>JBDHSS010000097.1:0-9629 GCA_039808205.1 Paracoccaceae bacterium
CGGGCGGTGATCCTGAAGGGCGACTACGTGGTGATCGAGGTGGCCGACTCCGGCCACGGCATCCCCGAGGGCAAGCTCAACAAGATCTTCGAGCCGTTCTTCACCACCAAGCAGGTCGGCGAGGGCACCGGACTCGGGCTCTCCACCGCCTACGGCATCGTCAAGCAGACCGGCGGCTTCATCTTCGCCGACAGCCCGCCGGACCAGGGCGCGACCTTCACCATCTACTTGCCCGCGCACGACAAGGTCGAGACGCCCGCGCCGGCCGAGGCCGAGCCGCGCCGCGCCCGTGACCTCACCGGCCGCGGCCTCGTGCTGCTCGTCGAGGACGAGGATCCGGTGCGCTCGTTCGCGGCGCGCGCGCTCAGGCTGCGCGGCTACACCGTGGTCGAGGCCGCCTCCGGCGAGGAGGCGCTCGACATCCTGAGCGATCCGGGGCTGCACGTCGACATCATGCTGTCCGACGTCATCATGCCCGGCCTCGACGGTCCCGGCTGGGTGCGCGAGGCGCAGAAGGCGCGGCCCGACGTCAAGGTGATCTTCATGTCCGGCTACGCCGAGGACGCCTTCGTCGGCGGCGACAGCGGCATCCCGAACTCGGCCTTCCTGCCGAAGCCGTTCACCCTCAACGAGCTGACCCAGCGGGTGAAGGACCAGCTCGGCGGCTGACCTGCCGCCACCCCGGCCGCCGCCGCAGGGTTGCAGTCGGGCTGGCACCATGCGACAGCGGTCTGGCCGGTCCGCCGCCGGCCGCCTCCAAGCCTGGTTCGCCCATGTCCGCCCCCGCCGCGCCGTCGCCTGCCCGCACCGCCGAAACGCGCACCGCTATGGCGGTGCTGCTCGCGCTCAGCGCCTGCCACCTGCTCAACGACACGATCCAGTCGCTCCTGCCGGCGATCTATCCGGTGCTGCAGCAGAACTATGCGCTGACCTTCACCCAGATCGGCGTGATCCACTTCGCGTTCCAGGTGACGGCCTCGCTGCTGCAGCCGGCGGTCGGCTTCTACACCGACAAGCGGCCGATGTTCCGGCTCTCGACCGCCGGCATGGGCGCGAGCCTCCTCGGCCTCGTCATCCTTGCCTTTGCCACGCACTACTGGATCCTGATCGTCGCCGCCGCGGCGATCGGCGTCGGCTCGTCGATCTTCCACCCCGACTCGTCGCGCATCGCCCGCGCCGCCTCCGGCGGGCGCTACGGCTTCGCGCAGTCGGTGTTCCAGGTCGGCGGCAACACCGGCTCGGCGCTCGGGCCGCTGCTTGCCGCCTACATCGTGCTGCCGTTCGGCCAGCACTCCATCGCCTGGTTCTCGGTCCTGGCGCTCGTCGGAATGGTGCTGCTCTGGAACGTCGGCAGCTGGGCGCGCGAGCAGCACCTGCGGCGCAGCGCCGCCCGCGCCGGCAAGCCGGCCGCAGGCTCGACGCTCTCGCCCGCGAAGGTGCGCATGGTGATCGGCGTCCTCGCGATCCTGGTGTTCTCGAAGTACATCTACCTCGCGAGCCTCACGAGCTACTACACGTTCTTCCTGATCGAGCGCTTCGGCATCTCGGTGCGCGACGCGCAGCTGCACCTCTTCGTCTTCCTCGCCGCGGTCGCGGCCGGCACGCTGGCCGGCGGCCCCATCGGCGACCGCATCGGCCGCAAGGCGGTGATCTGGGTGTCGATCCTCGGCGTCCTGCCGTTCACGCTGGCGCTGCCCTACGCCAACCTCTTCTGGACCGCCGTCCTCAGCGCGATCATCGGCCTCGTCCTCGCCTCGGCGTTCTCGGCGATCATCGTCTACGCCCAGCAGCTGGTGCCGAACCGCGTCGGCACGATCTCGGGCCTGTTCTTCGGCTTCGCCTTCGGCATCGCCGGCGTCGGAGCGGCGCTGCTCGGGGTGCTGGCGGACGCGAGGGGCATCCTCTTCGTCTATCACCTCTGCTCGTTCCTGCCGCTCCTCGGGCTCTTCACCGTGCTCCTGCCGGCGGACAACGCGCTCAAGCGCCGCTGACCGCCGGGGGCGGCCCGAGAGTGATACTCGCCCCCCCGGTGATCGCTTCGGGTCAAGGCGATCGGCGGCATACGCGACGGTCCCGCATTCACTTCGCGGATTTGGGGTACACAAATCCGCGCGCGCCTGCCTGCCCCCGGCAGGCGCGACTGACGCGCCCGCCAGGCAGGCGCGCGCGGATTACCAGCGTACGGTGCAGCTGCACCCCCCTCGGCTTCCGCGCGTCCCGCGCTCCAGCCGACGGCCCGGCGAACGCATGCGTTCGCTTGTCGGGCCGGGACTCGCGAGGCAGAGCCTCGCTTCTTGCAGGTTCGGGCGCCTATCCCAATCGTCGGTTCATCCGGACGTTTCAGCCGGATCTGGCCTCAGGCCTGGCTGTTGAGCTCGGCGATGAGCTTGTCGAGGCTGCCGCCCGCCGCGTCGAGCCGCGCGCCGATCTCCGCGCGCTCGGAGGCGAGCAGCGACACCCCCTCGATCACCAGGTTGACGACCTTGGGCGAGCCGCTGCCCGAGCTCACCTGCCAGTCGACCGCCACGTCCTCCTGACCGGGCCGCACCACCTTGGTGTTGACCAGCACGCCGACGCGGCCGCCGTCCTTGGCGCCAGTGACCTTGATCTCTGCCGACTTGTATTCGCCGAACTGCTTGCCGTAGCGGCGCGACAGGTAGTGCTGGAAAGCGGCGATGAACGCCTTCTTCTGTGCCGCGCTGGCGCTGCGCCACGGCGGCCCGAGCACGCTCGCGCCGATCGCCTGCGTATCGGCGTACTTCGACAGGATCCCCTCGAAGCCCGTGTACATCTGGCTCTGGCTGCGGCCGGAATTCACCATCTGGGTGAGCTCGCTCGAGATCTGGCTCACCAAAGCCTGCGCCTGCGCCGTCGCCTGCGCCCGCGCCGGAGCGCCGAAAGCGACGAGCGCGCCGCCGGCGGCGAGCCCCACGAGCACGTCGCGGCGGCCGAGCCGGTCGCCGGGTTCACTGATTGGCATAGACATCCTCCAAGGTATCCACCGACGTTCCCCCGCTCAGCCGTGCGCGCATGTTCTGCAGGTAGGCGATGCGGGTCGCGTCGTAGCTGTCGGTCGGGTCGTGCAGCAACGCCTGGATCACCGAGTCGAGCTCATAGCGCTGGTTCACGATGTCGAGGCCGCCGACGACGAGAAGCCCGTTCAGCGCCTCGCCGGGCAGCACCCAGTTGACCGGGTCGAGCGTCAGGTCCAGCACCCAGCCGGTCCAGTCGCGCTCGGTCCCGGGCCCGCCGAGCGGCAGCACCAGATAGCCGCCCTCCGGCACGCCCCAGGTGTAGAACGTCTCGTTGAAGTCGGTCTCGGCGTAGGGAAGGTTCATGTCCTTGGCGACGTCGAGGACGCCGCCGAGGCCGAAGAGCGTGTTGACCGCGAAGCGCGTCGTCGACTTCGCCACCGCGACGCCCTTGCCCTGCAGCGTGTACTGCACGACCTGGCTCGGCAGCTTCCAGTTGTCGCGCACGTTGGTGATGCCGCGCCGGACGAGCTGCGGCGTGGCATTGCCATAGGCCCGCGCCACCGGCCCGAAGACCGCGCCGTCGAACTTGGTGTTCACCCGGTGCGCCGCGCGGTTGAAGTTCTCGTGCGGGTCGAAGGCGAGGCTGTTGGGATCGGGCGAGGTGCTGCATCCGGCCAGCGCCAGGAGAACACACGCCGCTGCAATCAGATTCCGCACAATCCGCCCCTCCGCTCGAATGCGCATCCATAGCCGGCTTCGGGGGGAGATGCCATCCTTGCCGCTCGCGTCCAGTGCCGGCGCACCGTCGGCGCCGATCCGCGCGAGGGGCGGCCGTGCTCGCGACGGACACGCTCCACGACAATCCTTGCCGAAGCGGCGGTGCCGCTCGACGGATTTGGCGTTGACAAATCCGTCCGCATCCGCCCCCCCAGTGCGGATGCGCTTACGCATCCGCCGGGTCGGACGCGGACGGATCATCCCTGTCGGCGGCGCACGGCCCCCCTTGCCCTCCGCGCATCCTGCGCTCCAGGCAACGGCCCGGCGAACCGCATGCATTCGCCTTTCGGGCCGGGACTCGCGGGCCAGAGGCCCGCCTCGGTCGCTGGGGCCCGACGACCTTCCCCACGGCGCCGATCTCCACTACGCTCTACCCCCGACCCCCCTCGAGGAGCCGCCATGCCATCGCCCGAGCTGCCGCCGGCCTTCCTGCGCCTGCCGCTTGCCCATCGCGGCCTGCACGACCGCGCCCGCGGCATCGTCGAGAACAGCCGCGCCGCCTTCGCCGCCGCGATCGCCGCCGGCTACGGCATCGAGCTCGACGTCCAGCGCAGCCTCGACGGCGAGGCGATGGTGTTCCACGACCACGAGATGCCGCGGCTGACCGGCGAGCCCGGGCTCGTCCACGACTACGACGCCGCGAGCCTCGGCCGCATCGCGCTCAGCGGCGGCAACGAGACGATCCCGACGCTCGCCGAAGTCCTCGCGCTCGTCGCCGGCCGCACGCCGCTCCTCATCGAGATCAAGGACCAGGACGGCGCGCTCGGCCCCGGCGTCGGCGCGCTCGAGGCGCGCGTCGCCGAGCTCCTCGGCGGCTACGAGGGCCCAGTCGCGGTCATGTCGTTCAACCCCTACTCGGTCGCGGCCATGGCGCGGGCGCTGCCCGGCTGCCCGCGCGGCCTGACGAGCTGCGACTACGACGATCCCGACCTCGCGGTTCCCGACTATCGCCGCGCCGAGCTCGTCGCTTACTTCGCCGACATCGGCCAGAGCGATTGCGGCTTCATCTCGCACGACCACCGCGCGCTGACCACGCCGCCGGTCGCCCGCGCCGCAGCGCTCGGCCTGCCGATCCTCACCTGGACGATCCGCACCCCCGAGGAGGAGCGGGTGGCGCGCCAGGTGGCCGACAACATCACCTTCGAGCACTACCGCGCCGCGATCCCGCCGGCGTGATCGGCCGCACCCTCCGCGGTTGACGCGCGCGCCCCGCTCGCCATCTTGGCGGCATGGACGGCAGCGAGCGCATCGAGATCACGGTCCTTCCCGGCCTCGGCGACATCGCGGCGGAGGAGTGGGACGCCTGCGCCGGCGACGGCACGAGCGGGCGCCCGGTCGATCCCTTCACCACCCACCGGTTCCTCAAGGCGCTCGAGGACTCGCGCTCGGTCGGTCGCGGCACCGGCTGGATGCCGCGCCATCTCGTCGCCCGCGCCGGTGGGATCGCCATCGCCGTGCTGCCGCTCTATGCCAAGAGCCACAGCCAGGGCGAGTACATCTTCGATCACAACTGGGCCCACGCCTGGGAGCGCGCCGGCGGCCGCTACTACCCCAAGCTGCAGGCGGCGGTGCCATTCACCCCGGCGACCGGCCGCCGCTTCCTGACCCGTCCCGGCCTCGAGGCCGAAGGCCGCGCCGCGCTCCTGCAGGGCGCGCTGGCGCTCGCCGAGCAGCACGGCGTCTCCGGCCTGCACGTGACCTTCTGCACCGCCGAGGAACGCGCCTGGGGCGAGGCGCAGGGCCTCCTCGGCCGCACCACCCAGCAGTTCCACTGGCTGAACCACGGCTACCCCGACTTCGACGCCTTCCTCGCCGACCTCGCCTCGCGCAAGCGCAAGGCGATCCGCCGCGAGCGGGCCGGCGCCCGCGCCTTCGGCGGCGAGATCGTCGCGCTGACCGGCGATGCGCTCGAGCCCGCGCACTGGGACGCGTTCTGGCGCTTCTACCAGGACACCGGCAGCCGCAAGTGGGGCCATCCCTACCTGACCCGCGCCTTCTTCGAGCGGGTGCAGGCGACGATGCGCGACGACATGCTGCTCGTCCTCGCCCGCCGCGCCGGCCGCTGGGTGGCGGGCGCGCTCAACTTCATCGGCCGCGACACCCTCTTCGGCCGCTACTGGGGCTGCACCGAGGAGCACCCGTTCCTGCATTTCGAGCTCTGTTACTACCAGGCGATCGACTGGGCGATTGGCCACCGCCTCGCCCGCGTCGAGGCCGGCGCCCAGGGCGAGCACAAGCTCGCCCGCGGCTACCTGCCGACGCCGACGCATTCGCTGCACTGGCTCGCCGATGCCGGCTTCGCGCGCGCGGTCGCGCAGTACCTGCGTGCCGAGGAGGCGGCGGTCGACCACGAGATCGAGGTCTTGACCGCCTACGGCCCCTTCCGCCGCGAGGCGCCGCCGTCCGAGCCCGAGTAGCGCCCGCTCTCGCGCCGCCGCAGGCGCGACAGCGCCACCAGGCCCACGGTGCAGGCGACCGCCACCACGACGAGGCCGAGGGCAGCGGCGTCGAGCGGGCTCATCAGTCCTCGGGCTCGATCAGGCCGACCAGGACGTGCGCGAGGATGTGCAGCGCCAGCGCGCAGCCGAGCGACACGAGCGGCAGCCCGCCAGCCAGCGCGTGCACGGCCGGCCCCGCCGCCCCCGCCCCCGCTGCCGGCGCCCGGAATGCCGAGCCGATCGCCGCGGCGCCCAGCACCGCCACCGAAGCGCGGTTGAACACGCCGATCACCAGCCGGATCCGCTCGTTCCACCGTATCGCCCGCATCCGGCCGTCGCTCGTCCCCTGCATCGCCCTTGTCCCCGATCCGCCTTCGCGCGCGGCAGCCGCGAGCGATACCCGAGGCGCCTTACCTTTCCCTTGACGCGCGCCCGCCGGTTGCCCTCGCTGGCGTGGGGGCTACCTGCACCCGACCGGAGCCTTGAGCGGAGCGAGCGGATGGCCGACGATCTCGTCTTCTACACCAACCCGATGTCGCGCGGCCGCATCGCGCGCTGGATGCTGGAGGAGGTGGGCGAGCCCTACCGCACCGTCGCCCTCGACTTCGGCCCGTCGATGAAGACGCCCGAGTTCCTCGCGATCAACCCGCTCGGCAAGGTGCCGACGATCGTGCACGGCGACCAGGTGGTGACCGAGGCGGCGGCGATCTGCGCCTATCTCGCCGACGCCTTCCCCGCCGCCGGCCTCGCGCCACAGCCGGCGCGGCGCGGCGCCTACTACCGCTGGCTGTTCTTCGCCGCCGGCCCGTTGGAGGCCGCCGCCACCAACCAGTCGCTCGGCGTCGAGGTGCCGGAGGAGCGGCGCGGCATGGTCGGCTACGTCCGCCTCGCGACTATGCTCGACGCGCTCGAGGCTGCGCTCCAGCGGCACGACTACATCGCCGGCGAGCGCTTCTCCGCCGCCGACGTCTACGTCGGCTCGCACGTCGGGTGGGGCATGCGCTTCAAGACGCTGGAGGCGCGCCCGGCCTTCGTCGCCTACTGGCAGCGCCTCGCCGACCGCCCGGCGGCGCAGCGGGCGACCGCGATCGACGACGCACTGATGCCGAAGGAGCAGGGATCATGACCGAGCGATTGACCGAGACCGAGCGCACCGAGCTCCTGCCCGCGCTCGGAGCCACCGGCTGGCGCGGCGTCGCCGAGCGCGACGCGCTGCGCAAGATCTGGAAGTTCAAGAGCTTCTCGCAGGCCTGGGGCTTCATGTCCCGCGCCGCCCTCGCCGCCGAGAAGCTCGACCACCACCCGGAATGGACCAACGTCTACAACGTCGTCGACGTGACGCTGACCACCCACGCCTGCGACGGCCTGAGCCGGCTCGACCTCGAGCTCGCCCGCCGCCTCGACAAGCTCGCCCCCGAGGGCACCGAGATCCAGCGCGACCACGCCGAGCCGGTCGAATGCCTGTGCAAGCTGCACCATGCGGCGGGCGGGCCGGCGTGACGACGAGCCAGCAGGCGCCGGCGGCTGAACCGTTCGGACAATCCGACGACCGGAATGGAGACGCCGACCTGCAACAAGCGAGGCTCCGGCCTCGCGAGTTCCCGGCCCGACAGGCGAACGCATGCGTTCGCCGGGCCGTCGGCTGGAGCGCGGAACGCGCGGAGGCCGAGGGGCGTGCAGCTGCACCGGACGCTCATAATCCGCGCGCCTGCCTGGCGGGCGCGAAACCGCGCCTGCCAATCGGCAGGCAGGCAGGCGCGCGCGGATTTGTGTACCCCAAATCCGCGAGGTGATTGCGGCACCCTAGCACCTGCCGCCGAACGCCTGAACCCGGAGGGATCACATCAGATCGCCGCGAGCATCGTCTCGCCGCCGCTGACGTCGCACTCGCCCGGCGATGTCTCGAGGTTCATCACCCGCACCACGCCGTCGTCGACGAACATCGCGTAGCGCTTCGAGCGGTCATACATCCCGCCTTCCGGCCGGCTGAACCGCAGCCCCAGCGCCCCGGTCAGCTCCGAGCCCGCGTCCGCCAGCATCCGGATGCCGGCCTTGTCGGCGCCGGCGCCGTCGCCCCACGCCTTCATCACGTGCGGGTCGTTCACCGAGACGCAGACGATGTCGTCGACGCCCTTCGCGCGCAGCTTGTCGGCCACTGCGATGAAGCTCGGCAGGTGCCGCGTCGAGCAGGTGCCGGTGAACGCGCCCGGCAGCCCGAAGATCACCACGCGGCGGCCCTTCGTCAGCTCGCCCGTCGTCACCGGCGCCACGCCCGTTCCGTTCTTCTCGAGCAGCGTCGCCTCGGGCAGCCGCTCCCCCGTCGCAATCGTCATCGCCCATTCCCCTTCGCGGAAGCCGGTCAAGCGCCGGCCGGAACCCGCGACATATAGACGGGCTGGCGCCGAAGCAAACCCGGGAAGCCGTCAGCCCTTCCCGGCGCGCTTGCCGCGGGCCGCCTTCGCCGCGACATTGAGCGCCACCGCCGCCCGGATCAGCCGGCCGAGCGCGGCGTCGTCGAGCGCGTCGCCCTCGCCGATGTCGATGGCACGCCGGGTGCCGCCCGCCAGGCTCGCGTTGAAGAGGCCGTCGGGATCGTCGAGCGCCGCGCCCCTGGCGAAGGTCAGCTTCACCACCGCCTTGTAGGTCTCGCCGGTGCAGAGAATGCCGTCGTGCGACCAGACCGGCACG
The DNA here is from genome assembly GCA_039808205.1 of Paracoccaceae bacterium. Classification (GTDB taxonomy): domain Bacteria; phylum Pseudomonadota; class Alphaproteobacteria; order Rhodobacterales; family Rhodobacteraceae; genus Amaricoccus. Next base: position 8,879 of record JBDHSS010000097.1, read on the forward strand.
CCGCGCCACTTCCACTCCTCGACCACCTCCGGATCCGCCGCCCGGATCACCGCGCGCACCCGCGCCAGCATCGCACCGCGCCAGTCGCCGAGCTCGCCGATCCGCGCATCGATCAGCCGCGCGGCATCCGCTTCCACAGCCATCACCCCCTCCCGTCGCTACAGCGCCACGCCGGGAAGGCGGCTGGCCTGCCGTGTCCACTCGGCGAACTGCTCCCTGTCGAGACCGTTCTCGCCGATGTCGAGGTAGCGCACCTCCGCCTGCCTCGACAGACCGGGCGGCGGCGGGCGGAGCAGGGCGCCCCGAAAGAATGCGACCTTCACATAGGCCGCGAAGCAGTGAAAGCTCAGGAACCAGCCTGCCTCACCAACCCCGTAGAACGGCGAGTTCCACCGCACCGCCCTGCGCACGCCGGGAACGGTCTCGACGACGATCGCGTCGATCTGCCGCCCCACGTCGGCCTTCCACCCCGGCATCGCCGCGATGTAGGCGGCGACCGGCGCGTCGCCTTCGCCCTTGGCGATCTGCGGATTGCCGCCCGCCAGCAGCCGCGGCCTGCCTTCGCTCATCGCGTCTCCTCCATCGCCGCGAACCCTACCCGGTTCGCCCCGCCGACGCACCCCCTTCGCCGGCTTGCAGCCCCGCGCCTGCCCCCTGTAGACCCTCCCCCGAACCCCGCCCGCGGAGGATCCATGCGCATCATCGCCGGCCGCTGGCGCGGCACCGCCCTGGCGCCGGTCGGCGCCGGCGA
>JBDHSS010000098.1:0-9156 GCA_039808205.1 Paracoccaceae bacterium
CGCCGTGTCGTCGGCGCCATCCGTCGCGTGGTAAACCTCCGGTCGGCCAATCCGAAGCTCGGCAAGACGGGCCGCGTGCGCGGAACCCGGGAGATCGTGGTCGCCGGCGCCTCCTACGTCATCGTCTACACGCCGGAAGCGGTGTCGATCGTCGACGTCCTGCACACTGCCCGCGACCTGCCGCACGTGCTCCGCCTCGGCTGAAGCGCGGGGCGCAGATCCCTTGAACTCCCGCCCGCCCGTAGGCTAAGACCCGCAAGCTTTTTTCGCGCGATCCACAGAGACCCGGAGCCATCCCATGGCCGGCCATTCCAAATGGGCCAACATACAGCATCGCAAGGGGCGGCAGGACGCCGCCCGGTCGAAGCTGTTCTCGAAGCTCTCGAAGGAGATCACCGTCGCCGCCAAGATGGGCGACCCCGATCCCGACAAGAACCCGCGCCTGCGCCTGGCGGTCAAGGAGGCCAAGGCGGCCTCCATGCCCAAGGACAACATCGACCGGGCGATCAAGAAGGCCTCGGGCGGCGACTCGGAGAACTACGAGGAGATCCGCTACGAGGGCTATGGCCCGAGCGGCGTGGCGATCATCGTCGAGGCGATGACCGACAACCGCAACCGCACCGCGTCGAACGTCCGCTCGACCTTCGCCAAGCGCGGCGGCAACCTCGGCGAGACCGGCTCCGTCGCCTTCATGTTCGACCGCAAGGGCCAGATCGTCTATGCCGCGTCGATCGGCTCCGAGGACGCGGTGATGGAGGCGGCAATCGAGGCCGGGGCCGAGGACGTCGAATCGGACGAGGAAAGCCACGTCATCTGGTGCGCCGACACCGACCTCGCCGAGGTCTCCGCCGCACTCGAGGCCAAGCTCGGCGAGGCCGAGCACGTAAAGCTCGTGTGGCGGCCGCAGACGACGACGGAGCTGCCGCTCGAGGCGGCGCAGAGCCTGATGAAGCTGATCGAGGCGCTCGAGGACGACGACGACGTGCAGTCGGTCACTGCCAACGTCGAGCTGTCCGACGAGGTGATGGCGCAGCTCGGCGCGTAAAACGTTTAACTTCCTGCTCGCATTCCGGCGCCGAAGCGCCTATTCACCATGGGCTGCGCCCTCGCGGCGCAGCTGCCGACGGCCCGACCGGGCGCGCGCCGAGACGTGACCCCCGCCGGGGAATGCGCCGTTGGTGGAACTAGGCGCATCGGCAGAAACCTGCCAGAGTACGTCGGCAGGTAGGGTGACTCCAGAATAATGGCCAGTATTTTCAGGTATCTGGCGGCCGTCGCTGCGCTCGTGTGCATGGCGGTGCCGGTGCTGGCTGCCGAGGCGCACCTCGCAGGCAGCGCCAGCCTGCGGCAGCGGGCGGCGATCCCTGCGAACGCCGTCCTCGACGTGCTGCTCGAGGATGTGAGCCGTCCGGACGTGCCGGCGCGAACGCTCGGCGAGACGCGCCGCACCGACCCGGGCGCGTCGCCGATCGCCTTCGACATCGCCTATGATCCTTCGGCGATCCGGCCGGAGGGAACCTACTCGGTGCGCGCGCAGGTGCTCCTCGACGGACGGCTGATCTTCGCCTCGAACCCGCTCAACCCGGTGCTCACCCATGGCGCGCCGACCGAGGCGCGGCTCTGGCTCGCGCAGGTGGGCGAGCCGCCGGCGCGGCGAGGTGGCGGCCCCGCGGACGCAGCGCCCGAGGGGCTGCGGCTGCCGGCGAGCTTCGAGGGACAGCTGCCCTGCGCCGACTGCAAGATGGTGCGGGTGCGGCTGAACCTCTGGCCCGACAAGGTCTTCCACCTGCGCCGGGTCTGGGAAGGCAACGGCACGCGGCGCGACTCCATCGGCCGCTGGTGGGTCGATCCGAACAGCAGGATCGTGCACCTGCGCGGCGACGACGAGGAGCTGCAGCTCGAGATTCTGGCCCCCGACCGCTTGCGGTTCCTCGCCAAGACCCCGCAGGCCCCGGTCGGCAAGACCGACTACGTGCTGACCGCGGCGCCGACGCTGCACGCCTTCGAGCCGCACCTGCCGCTGCGCGGCATGGTGACCTGGGTCGGCAAGGAGGCGAAGTTTACCGAGTGTCTGACCGGCCGGGAGTATCCGATCCTGGAGGATGGCGACTACGAGGCGCTCGAGCACGCCTATCTCGCCGCCGGCACCGAGACCGGCGCCGCGCTCATGGCGAGCTTCGACGGCGGCATCCTGCAGGAGCCGACGCCCGAAGGGGTGCGCTCCGAGGTGCTGGTCGAGCGCTTTGTCGGCGTCTGGCCAGGCGAGACCTGCGAGCGCGCGGCCTCCGCGGCGACGCTCGTCGACACCTACTGGAAGATCCTGCGCCTCGGGACCACCGAGATCATGCCGCAGGAGGGGCGCCGCGAGCCGAGCCTGATCCTGCGCGCCGGCGAGCCGCGCTTCAGCGCCACCGTCGGCTGCGACCCGTTGACCGGCAGCTTCACCCAGAACGGCGGCCGGCTGGCGTTCAGGCCGGGGGCGACGACGCCGGCCGCCTGCCCGAAGCCGCTCGACGCCTGGGAGCGCCAGCTCGCCGACGCGCTCGCGCGCACCGCGCGGTGGAACATCGAGGGCCAGTCGCTCGAGCTCCTCGACCAGCGCGGCAAGGTGGTCGCGCTGCTGCAGGCGATGTATCTCTATTAGGCTGCGGGCCGATGGACCGGTTGCGGTTTGCAGGCACCAGCGACCGAAGCGGGCCTATGGGCCGCGAGTTCCGGCCCGACAAGCAAACGCATGCGTTTGCCGGGCCGTCGGCTGGAGCGCGGAACGCGCGGATGCCGAGGGGGGTCGTGCGTCACCGACAGCGCCAATCCGTCCGCGTCCGCCCCGGCGGATGCGTCGTGACGCATCCGCCCCCCGCAGGGGCGGATGCGGACGGATTTGTCACGCGCCAAATCCGTCGATAGCGGCACCGTCGCGTCGGCAAGCGGGCGCAGGCGCTCCCCGCGTCGATCACGCCAGGTGACGCCGCACCGTCGTCAACAGCTCGTCGATCAGGATCGGCTTGGCAAGCACGCCGGCGAAGCCCGCCTCCCGGCAGGCCAGGCGCACCGTCTCGCCCAGGTCGGCGGTGACTGCGACGAGCGTGGGGCTCGAGCCGTTCATCCGCCGCCGGATCTCGCCTGCGGCCGTATAGCCGTCGAGGCCGGGCATGTGCAGGTCCATGAGCACCAGCCGCGGGCAAAGCTCTGTCGTCATCCGCACGCCTTCGAGGCCGTTCCAGGCGACCTTCGGCGCGTGGCCGTGCTTGCGCAGCATCGAGGTCAGGATCAGGGCATTCACCTGATTGTCCTCGACGATCAGGATGTCGCTCGTCGTCTGCCGCGCTTCATGCTGCATCTCGGGCGTCTCCGGTGCTGCCGATCACTTCGTAGGGGGCGGTGAAGGTGAAGGTCGAGCCGCGGCCGGGCACGCTCTCGACCTCGATCCGACCGCCCATCATCCGCGCGAGGTTCTGGCTGATCGCAAGCCCGAGGCCGGTGCCTTCGCTGGTGCGGGCGAGCGAGCTATCGACCTGGTAGAAGCGCTCGAAGATCAGCGGCAGCGCCTCCTCGGGGATGCCGCGGCCGGTGTCGCTGACCCGCACCGCGATCCAGGCCAGATCGCCGTCGCGCCGCTGGCTGACCTCGAGCGTGACCTGACCCTGCTCGGTGAACTTGACCGCGTTGCCGAGGAGGTTGGTCATGATCTGTCGGAAGGCGCGCGCATCGCCACGGGCGCTGAGGCTGCCGATCGCGTCCCAGCGCGTGACGAGGCGCACGTGCTTGCGGTCGGCCGCGACGCGGATCATCTCCACGACGTCGTGCAGCACCGCCGCCGGCTCGAACGGCTCGTCGACGAGCTGGCGGTTGCCGGACTCGATCCGGCTGAAATCGAGAAGATCCGAGATCAGCGCCATCTGCGCGTTCGCCGAGGTGAAGAGGAGCCCGACGAGCTCGCGCTGCTCGTCGTCGAGGCTCGTCGTCTCGAGCAGCTGCGCCACCCCGAGGATGCCGTTCATCGGCGTGCGAAGCTCGTGGGAGACGTTCGACAGGAACTCGGTCTTGCTGCGGTCGGCCGCGGTCGCAGCCTTCAGCGCCTCCTCGAGCCGCCGCGCGGAGCGGACCGCATAGCGCGCGCTGATGCCGCTGATCGTCGCCACGGTCAGGAGCGCGAGGATGAGCGGCAGCGTGACTTGCCGCAGGATGCTGGCACCGGGCCGGGGTGGCACCCATTCGACGTAGCCGATGGTCTGGTCGGCGCCATCGCGGAGCTCGATCGATGCGAGGCGCGGGTTCGGCTCCTTCGCGAGCCGGAGGCCATCGACCAGCAGGCTGTCGCCGATCTGCTTAAGCATCCGGTCGTTGAGCCGGATGCCGTGCACCTGGACCGGCAAATCATCCTGCCTCCCGTTCGGTGCGCCAGCGACCGGGCGGATGCGCGCGGCCGAGAACGCCCACGGCTCGCCGTTGAGCTCGGCGAGCAGCGTCCGCGACAGCGAGTCGCGGTTCGGCGCATCGAGGACAGCGAGCACGCTCCGCAGGAGCGGCGCGGGCAGGAGGCTCGGCTCGCCCTCCACAGGCGAGCCCTCGCGCCAGCCGAAGGTCTCGCCGGTCGTCGGGTCGATGATCTCGATCAGGTCGAGTGTGCCGATGTCGCGCGCCGCGTTGCCGATGTTGCTGTAGAGCCACTCGCGATCGCGGGCCTGCACCGCAGCATAGGCCTCGTCCCAGATCGAGTAGTCCTGCACCAGCGTGCGCAGCCGCACGCGAAACGAGGCGATGCCGCCGCGAACCAGATCCTGCGACGACTCGAGGGCGAGGAGATTGTGCTCGCGCGAGATCCACAGGACGCTCGACAGGACCGCGAGCAGCAGGATGACGATGCCGCCGGCGTGCAGGGCGACCAGCCGGTGCGACAGCCGGACACCGCTCTCAGCCTCCGGGTCGGGGCTCAAGGCCGCGGTCTCCGCTGCCGGCGGTGGTGGCTTGCGCTCTGGAATGGCACGACTGAAGCTGTGTGGCTCAACCTTGACGGGGTGCTGCGATCGTCGGCAACCTGAAAACGAGTAGGCGGGGACGGAAGCAGAGTCCAGCCCAAACGTTACCGGAGGTTGAGAAGTAGGACATTCCTTCGCTCGGAACGTGCCTAACCGGCGACGGGTATGCGCCGCCACTCGCCATGGTCAAAGCAACGGGTGCGCCGTTTCGATTGGCGGTTGATCGGCGCAGCTTCTCGGGCGGTGATGCGAATCGGCGCTTCGCCGGTCGGTTCGGGCCGGTGTTTCCGGCCAGTGGACAGTCTGTCGACCACGCCCTTGCTTGCTCCGATCGCGCAAGTCGCCGATCTAGCGAGGGTAACGGAAAAGCGACCATCGCGCCTGAAGGAGAAGCAAGCCCATGTCGAAGCCGAAGATTGGAATCGTGGTCGCCAGCACCCGGCAGGGGCGGTTCGCCGACCATGCCGTCGCATGGATCGAGGCGGTCGCCGCCAAGCGCGCCGACCTCGACTTCGAGGTGATCGACCTGCGCGACTATCCGCTCCCGTTCTTCGACGAGCCGCGCTCCCCGGCATACGGGCCTTCCGACAAGCCCGAGGTGCAGCGCTGGGCGGACAAGGTGGCGAGCCTCGACGGCTTCCTGTTCGTGGTCGCCGAATACAACCGCTCGATCCCGGCGGTGCTGAAGAACGCGCTCGACTACGCCTATGCCGAGTTCAACAAGAAGCCGGCTGCCTTCGTCGGCTACGGCCCGCTCGGCGCCGCGCGCGCCATCGAGCACCTGCGGCTGATCGCGGTCGAGCTGCAGATGGCGCCGACGCGCACCGGCGTGCACGTGACGATGGACCCGTATCTCGCGGTGGCCCAGGGCAAGGCCAGGCTCGGCGACTACGACTACCTGAACGCCGGGCTGGCGGCGACGCTCGACGAGCTGTCGTGGTGGACGCGCGCGCTCAAGGCCGCGCGTTCGGCCGACGCGCGCGAGGCGAAGGCCGCCTGAGCCCGCCCTAGATCCGTCTTTGCCATCGGCTCCGCATGTCGGGGCCGATGGCGGCGACGTCGACCAGGCTAAAGCGCGGTGCGAGCTGCAGCGCGGTGATCTCGAGGTCGCCGATCGCCGGGATCGCGCCGGCGCCGAGGGCCACGCCCGCAGTGTAGCACACCAGCTCGTCGACGAGATCGGCCTCGATCAGCGCCGCCGCCAGCCGGCCGCCGCCCTCGCACAGCACCCGCGTCAGCCCGCGATCGCCGAGCCGCTGCATCATCGCCGAAAGGTCGAGCTGGCCGTCGGCCTGGAACGGGATCTCGATGAGGTCGGCGCCGAGATCGGTCCAGGCGTGGCGCCGGCCCTCCTCCGCCTCCTGGTCGTGGCAGAGCCAGAGCGGCGCCTCGGCTGCGGTCGCCGCCAGATGCCCGTCGCGCGGCAACGACAGCGCGCCGCTCACCACCACCCGCACCGGCGTGCGGTCGCTCATGCCGAGCTCGCGCACGTTGAGCCGCGGGTTGTCGCTGCGAACCGTGCCGGCGCCGACGAGCACCGCGTCCGACTGCGCCCGCAGGAGGTGTACCTCCGAGCGCGCGCGCGGCCCGGTGATCCAGCGGCTTTCGCCGGTGTCGGTGGCGATCCGGCCGTCGAGCGAGGTGGCGAGCTTCAGGGTCAGCATCGGGCGCCCGGTGGCGATCCGGCGCAGGAAGCCACGGTTGACCGTCTCCGCCTCCAGCGCGAGGCAGCCCACGTCGACCGCGAGCCCGGCCGCGCGCAAGGCGACGATGCCGGCGCCGTCGACGCGGGGGTAGGGATCCGCCATCGCGATCACCACGCGGGCGATGCCGGCGGCGATCAGCGCCGCGGTGCAGGGCTCGCCGCGGCCGGGCTCGACGCAAGGCTCGAGCGTGACGTAGGCCGTGGCGCCGCGTGCCCGCGCCCCGGCCTCGGCCAGCGCGATCGCCTCGGCGTGCGGGCGGCCGCCTGGTGCTGTCCGGCCGCGCCCGACGACCACGTCACCGGCGACGATGACGCAGCCGACGGCCGGGTTCGGCCACACCTGGCCCAGCCCGCGCCGCGCCAGCCCCAGCGCCGTGCGCATCCAGCCCGCGTCACGGGCGCTCTCGGCCATGTCGCTCAGTCTTCTTCCCGCCCCACCGCCGCCGGTCGCAGCTCCGAGACGAAGTCCTCGAAGTCGTCGGCCGCCTGGAAATTCTTGTACACGCTTGCGAAGCGAACATAGGCGACGGTGTCGATGCGCGCCAGCGCCTCCATGACGATGGCGCCGATGGTGTCGGAGGGGATGTCGGTCTCGCCCATCGATTCGAGGCGGCGCACGATGCCGGAGATCATCTGGTCGAGCCGCTCGCTCTCGACCGGGCGCTTCTGCATCGCGATGCGGATCGAGCGCTCGAGCTTGTCGCGGTCGAACGCCTCGCGCCGCCCGCTCTTCTTGATGACCACGAGATCGCGCAACTGCACGCGCTCGTAAGTGGTGAAGCGGCCGCCGCAGGCCGGACAGAACCGCCGCCGCCGGATCGAGACGTGATCCTCGGCCGGACGGCTGTCCTTCACCTGGGTATCGATGTTGCCGCAGAACGGACAGCGCATGTCATGACCTCGGGGCCGCCACTCGTCTCGTGAGCGAGCACTATAGGCACACCGCCAGAGCTTGGGTAGAGCGATGTTGCGCCCACAACATCGGGCGGAGTCGCGGACGCCCGAGAGGTTGGCACAGCGTCACCACCCATTGGCCGGACCCCAGTCTGTCGAGGATCGCCCGATCGGGCGGGGCGCCCCGGAAAGAAGGGGATCAGCTCTCCTTGCGGAAGAACTTCTTCTCGCGCGGCTTGCCGTCCCAGCCGGTCTTGCCGCGCGGCCGCTCGTCGCGGTCGGCGGCGCGATAAGGCTTGCCGCCGCCCTCGCGATCGCCGCGGTAGGGCTTGCCGGCGTCGGCACGCGGCGGCCGCGCGTCGTCCTCGCGGTGCTCCCACTTCTTCAGCAGGCGCATGTCGAAGCTGTCGCGGCCGATGACGCCCTCGTGGCACCAGACGCAGCCGACGCGACCGTCGCCGACCTCCTCGATGGCCATCCGCATCGAGCCGGAATTGAGGACGACCAGGTCGCCGATCTCGAAAGTGCTCATGTCGTGAACCCCCGCTGCGACCGAGGGGCCGCGCTGACCGGCCCATGTAGGCCGAACCGCCGGGTGCCGCAAGCTCGGAACGCGGCGCCTGTCAACCGCTTGCCGTAGACGCCGGCCGCGCGGCCTCGTCCATCAGCTCGTCGAGAAAGAGGCTCAGCAGCTGCGTCCGGCCGCTCACCCCCGCCTTGCGATAGATCGCGTTCGACTGCGCCTTCACGGTCCCCTCGCTCGTCTTGCGCAGCCGGGCGATCTCGGCGTTGGCGAAGCCCTTGATGGTGAACCAGGCGACGTCGCGCTCGGACGGGGTCAGGCCCCAGGCGTCGAAGCGCTCGTCGAGGATCGCGGCGAAGTCGGCCGAGGCGCGGCGCAGCCGGTCCTCCATCGCGCGGTTCCGCCGCATGGTGCGCGCGATCAGCACGGCGCCGAGCACGACCCCGAGCACCAGCCCGAGAGCGGCCGCCATCTCGATCAGCTCGCGCAGCTCCCAGGCGATCGGATGGCTCTCCAACCCGAAGACGCTTGCCGCGATGTCCCAGATGAAGAACAGCGTGCAGACGCCCTGCACCGCCACCACCGCCCAGAGCAGGATGTCGCGGGGAAGCCGCAGCCGCATGGTCAGCCGGCACCCCGCGCGCGGTCAGTCGTCATCGCCGCCGTCGCCGTTGCCGCCGCCGTCGTCGTCGCCGCCGGAGCCGTGGCCGCTCGAGCCGTGCCCGTTCGAGTCGCCGCCGTGCGAGCCCCCGCTGCCCGAGCCGTTGCCGTTCGAGCCCTTGCCGCCCGAACCGCCATCGTCGGAGCCATGGTCGTCCGAGCCGTTGCCGTTCGAGCCCTTGCCGCCCGAACCGCCATCGTCGGAGCCATGGTTGTCCGAGCCGTTGCCGTTCGAGCCCTTGCCGCCCGAACCGCCATCGTCGGAGCCATGGTCGTCCGAACCGTTGTCGCTCGAGCCGTGCCGTCCCGAGCCGCGGTCGCCCGAGCTGCCGTGGTCGCCGCTCGCTCCGCCGCTGCCCGCGGCGCCGCGGCCGCTGCTCGCGCCGCTCGACGAC
>JBDHSS010000099.1:0-9121 GCA_039808205.1 Paracoccaceae bacterium
GAGCTCGCGGCCGAGCGCGGCGCGGTCGCGGCCGAGGGCGATCTCGCGCACGACCTTCGGGCCGTAGGCAACGCCGGCCACCCGCTCGACGACCGCGAACGGGCCGCCGATCACGCCCGCGTCGTCGCAGAAGGCGACGGGCGCCGGCACCGCGACGCCGGCGGCGAAGGCGGCGGAGAGGAGCGCGTGCTCCTCCTTGCGCGAGCGGCTCGCGCCGATCGTGTCCTCGGCGTCGCGGCGCAGGACGAGCGACCGCAGCCTGCCGTCGGCGCGCACGTCGAGGCCCCAGCTCTCCTGGATCGCGCCGCCCGACAGCTTCTCGGCGCGCTCGACCGCGACCTCGTCCGCCGCCAGCGCGCCACGCAGCCAGCCTTCGAGCGCGGCGTTGCCGACGAGGCCGCTCACGCGCGCCACCGCCAGAAGTCGTCGCGCTCGCGGGCATAGGCGTCGGCCAGCACCATCCGGTGCACCTCGGAGGCGCCGTCGACCAGCCGCGCCTGTCGCGCGTAGCGATAGATCCACTCGAGGATCGTGTCGCGCGAGTAGCCCTTGGCGCCGCAGAGCTGGATCGCGGTGTCGGCGGCGGCCTGCAGCGTGTCGGCGACGGCGATCTTCGCCATCGACACCTCCTTGCGCGCGAAGTCGCCCTGGTCGAGCTTCCACGCCGCATGCAGGGTCAGGAGCTGCCCGACCTGGATGTCGTGCGCGACGCGCCCGAGCATCAGCTTCACCGACTCGCGGTCAGCGAGGCGGATGCCGAAGCCGGTGCGCGCGTCGACGTGGTCCTGCGCGATCGCCATCGCGCGCTTGGCGAGGCCGAGCCAGCGCATGCAGTGGGTGAGCCGCGCGGTGCCGAGCCGCACCTGCGTGACCTTGAGGCCGTCGCCTGTGCCGAGGAGCCGGTTGGCGTCGGGGATCTCGAGCCCGTCGAAGCGCAGCTCGCAGTGGCCGCCGTGCTCCTCGGGCCCCATGATCGCGATGCGGCGCACGATCTCCCAGCCGGGCTGGTCCTTGTGGAACAGGAAGGCGGTCAGGTGCCGGCGCTTCTCCGCCGGGTCCGGATCGGTGCGGGCGATCAGGATGAAGTGAGCGGCCTCGCCGGCGCCGGTGATGAACCACTTCTCGCCGGTGATGCGCCAGACGTCGCCCCGGCGCTCGGCCCGCGTGCGGATCATGCCGGGATCGGAGCCGCCGCCGGGCGCCGGCTCGGTCATGGCGAAGGCCGAGCGTACGCGGCCGTCGATGATCGGCTGCAGCCACTCGTCCTGCTGTGCGGGGGTCGCGAGCCGGGCGAGGACGTCGATGTTGCCGTCGTCGGGTGCGGCGCAGTTCAGGGCGACCGGCCCGAAGATCGAGCGGTTCGCCTCCTCGTACATCACCGACCGCGCGACGACGGAGAGGCCCATGCCGCCGCGCGCGACCGGCGCCTGCGGCGCCCAGAGCCCCGCCGACCGCGCCTGCGCGCGCAGCGGCTCCAGCGCGTCGAGGCGGATGTTGTCGTGCTCATCCCAGGCGCCGCGGTCGGCCTCGACCGGCAGCACGTGCACGTCGACGAAGCTGCGCACCCGGAGCCGCAGCGCCTCGAGCTCGCGCGGCAGCGCGAAGCCGAAGCCCGTCACCGTCGTCCCCGGAATGCGCATGGTTCGTGCATGACGTCCTCCGCCAATTCCTCAAGCGGCGGTCAGCACCACCTTGACGCTCTGCCCGCGGTCGAGCGCCAGCTGGAACGCGTCGTTCACAGCCGCGAGCGGCCGCCGCCCGGTGACGATCGCGAGCACGTCGATCTTGCCTTCCGAGATCAGCGCCACCGCCTCGTCGAACTCGCGATCGAAGCGGAACGAGCCAGCGACGTCGAGCTCCTTGGCCATCACCGGGTTCAAGGGCGCGGCGATGTTGCCGCCGGGCAGGCTGCCGAGGAGCACGATGCTGCCGCCGCGCCGGACCGCGCCGATCGCGGCCTCGAGCGCGGCCGGCGAGCCGGACGCCTCGATCACCACGTCGGGCGCCGGGATCCGGCCGAGCCCGCCCGCGTCCGCCGAGAGATCGACGACCCGCTCGGCGCCGAGGCGGCGGGCGAAGGCCAGCGGCGCCGCGGCGATGTCGACCATGCTGACCTCGCGCGCGCCCTTCAGCCGCGCGGCGAGCGAGGCGAGGAGCCCGATCGGTCCTGCGCCGATGATCGCGACGTGCTTGCCTGCGACGTCGCCGCGACCGATCGCGTGCAGGACGACCGCGAGCGGCTCGGCGAGCGCTGCGGCCTCGAACGGCACGGCGTCGGGGATCGGCACGCATTGCTCGGGGAGCGCATCGAACAGCGTGGCGAAGCCGCCCTGCATGTGCGGTGTCTTCGATGCGGACCCCATGAAGTAGATGTTCTCGCAGAGATTGCGCCGCCCCTCGCGGCAACGGTCGCACTGCCCGCACCAGCGCGAGGGATTGACCGCGACCCGCTGGCCAGGCGTGACGCCCGCGACGCCCTCGCCGACGGCCTCGACGGTGCCCGCGACCTCGTGGCCGAGGACGAGGGGTGCGGTGGCGATGAAGTTGCCGATCCGGCCATGGCGGAAATAGTGCATGTCCGAGCCGCAGATGCCGCCTGCGGCGAAGCGGATGCGCACGAAGCCGGGCGCGAGCGGCGCCAGTGCCGCGTCGACGAGGCGGAGATCTTCCGGACCGAAGAGCGTGGCGGCGAGCGTGGTCGTCATGGCGAGATCACTCCAGCCTGCGGGCTTCCGCGGCCAGTAAGCACGCCGTCGTCCGGGGGATCAACCCGGCATCAACGGCTCCTGCTGCCGTCACTTGCCGGCGCGGCGCGGCACGCTGACGCTGCCGCCCTCGATGCGGCGGAGCGAGATCTCGAGCCGCGCCTCGGCGGCGTGGATCTCGCGGAGCGCGTCGCGGGTGTAGAGCATGTGCGCCGCGGCGGCGTCGCCGGCGGCGGCCGCGTCGCGCGCCATGATCGCGTCGTAGATCGCCCGGTGCTGGTCGCGCAGGACGTCACGCACCTCGGGCCGCGCATAGAGCCGATCGCGGTTGTGGAACACGCCGGCGCGCAGCATCCCGGCCAGTGCGCGCATGATCTGCAGCAGCACGATGTTGTGGCTCGATTCGTAGACCGTGACGTGCAGGTCGACGTCGGCCTCGGCCTCGTTGCGGGCGTCGGCCGCGCCGTGCGCCCGGTCGATGCGCTCCATGCAGGCGGTGAGCGCCGCGCGGTCGACCTCGTTGGCCCGCTCGGCGGCCAGCGCTGCGGCCATTCGCTCGACCGTGGCGCGGAACTCGAGATAGTCGTCGACCGTCTCGGCCGGCCGCTCGGCGAGAAGCCCGATCAGCGGGTCGGTGATGCTGGTGCCGAGCGGCGCCACCACCGTTCCCTGGCCTTCGCTGCCGGTGACGAGCCCCTTTTCCTCGAGCAGCTTCAGCCCCTGCCGCAGGGTGGGCCGCGAGACGCTGAGCCGCGTCGCGAGCTCGCGCTCGGCAAGCAGCCGCTCGCCCGGACGCAGCGAGCCCTCGCGGATCAGTCCCTCGACATGGCGCGCCACGTTCTCCGCGGCGCTGGGCGCCTTGATCGCCGGCACGACTGAGCCTCCCTCGCCAACCTGCATCGGGGCACATCGTAGACCGGAACGCGCGATGCGGGAAGGAGATTTTCCCTCTTGCAAGATGTGGTAAAAAAGGTTTACTAGAATCCCCACGCAGGCTCTTGAATTTTACCGAAGGCTCCCCAAGGCTGCCGGTGTCGAGACGCAAGAGCCTGCATGCCTAGCGTCGCGGTGGCGCAAAGGCCCGAAGAAGCGAATAACATTCGTCCGGCGCCTCGCTCACGGCGCCGAAATCGTTCATCGTAACGGGGGGACACAACACCAATGCCCTGGTCTCAGGTCTACGATCCGCTCGGCAGTCCGATGCTGTCGACGCTGCTCGCCGCATTGCCGATCATCGCGCTGCTCGGCGGCATCGGCATCCTCGGGATGAAGGCGCACCTCGCCGCGCTCATGGGCCTTGCGGTCGCGCTTCTCGTCGCGGTGATCGGCTTCGGAATGCCCGCGGGCATGGCCGGCGCGGCCGCGGCCTACGGCGCCGCCTTCGGCCTGCTGCCGATCGGCTGGATCATCCTCAACGTCATCTTCCTCTATCGCCTCACCGAGCAGACCGGGCAGTTCAACATCCTGCGCGACTCGATCGCCGGCATGACGCCGGACCGGCGGCTGCAGCTCCTGTTCATCGCCTTCTGCTTCGGCGCGTTCTTCGAGGGCGCGGCGGGCTTCGGCACCCCGGTGGCGGTGACGGCGGCGATGCTGATCGGCCTCGGCTTCGCGCCGCTCGCCGCCGCCGGCCTGTCGCTCATCGCCAACACCGCGCCGGTCGCCTTCGGCGCCCTCGGCGCGCCGGTCATCGCGCTCTCGGCGGTGACGGGTCTCGACCTGCTGCAGCTCTCCGGCATGATCGGGCGGCAGCTGCCGTTCTTCTCGCTCATCGTGCCGTTCTGGCTGGTCTGGGCGTTCGCCGGGCGCAAGGGCATGATGGAGATCTGGCCGGCGCTGCTGGTCGCTGGCGTCGCCTTCGCAGTCCCGCAGTACCTCGTCTCCAACTTCCACGGGCCGTGGCTCGTCGACGTGGTGGCGGCCCTGGTCTCGATGGCAGCGCTCGCCGGGTTCCTGCGGATCTGGCAGCCGAAGCGGATCTGGACCAAGACCGGCATGGACGATGCCGAAGCCCCACCGGTGCAGGCCCGGCACACGCACTCGAACGCCACCGTGTTCCGCGCCTGGCTGCCGTGGATCATCCTCTCGATCTTTGTGTTCGCCTGGGGCACGCCGCAGATCAAGGCCTGGCTCGACTCGGTCTACATCTGGAAGTTCGGCGTGCCGCACCTCGACCAGCTGGTGCAGAAGGTGCCGCCCGTCGTCGCCGAGGCGCACGCCGAGGCCGCGGTCTATGCCTTCAACATCCTGTCGATGACCGGCACCGGCATCCTGCTCTCGGCGATCATCTCCGGCTTCATCCTCGGCTTCGGTCCGGTGAAGCTCTTGAAGGAGTATCTCGCGACCGCCTGGGTGGTGCGCTTCTCGCTGCTCACGATCGCGGCGATGCTCGCGCTCGGCTACGTCACCCGCTACTCGGGCACCGACGCGACCCTCGGCCTCGCCTTCGCCCAGACCGGATGGATCTATCCGTTCTTCGGCACGCTCCTCGGCTGGATGGGCGTGGCGCTGACCGGCTCGGACACCGCGTCGAACGTGCTCTTCGGCGGCCTGCAGAAGATCACCGCGCAGCAGCTCGGCCTGAACCCGATCCTGATGGCGGCGTCCAACTCCTCGGGCGGTGTCATGGGCAAGATGATCGACGCGCAGTCGATCGTCGTCGCCTCGACCGCGACCAAGTGGTACGGCCAGGAGAAGGCGATCCTGCGCTACGTCTTCTTCCACTCGATCGCACTCGCCTGCCTCGTCGGCCTGCTCGTCATGGCCCAGGCCTACGTGCCGCCGTTCACCCACATGGTGCCCTCCGAGGTCATCACCACCACGCCCTGAGCGGGGCTCTCCGGGGACCGGCCGCCCGGTCCCCGGATCAGCAGAGGGATGGACATGAGCGAAGCGTTTCTCTCCGAGCTCGCCGCGATCGTCGGCAAGGCGCACGTCCTCACCGGCGACCGGGCGACGCGGGCCTATCGCAAGGGCTTCCGCTACGGCGAGGGAAAGGTTCTCGCCGTGGTGCGGCCGGGCAGCCTCGTCGAGCAGTGGCGGGTGCTTCGCGCCTGCGCGGGCTCGGGGCGCATCGTGATCTTCCAGGCGGCGAACACCGGCCTCACCGGCGGCTCGACGCCCTGGGGCGAGTACGACCGCGAGGTCGTCGTCGTCAGCCTGCGCCGGCTCAGGCGGATCCACCTGCTCGGCGGCGGGCGGCAGGTCGTCTGCCTGCCCGGCGCCACGCTCGACCTCCTGGAGAAGGCGCTGCGCCCGCTCGGGCGCGAGCCGCATTCGGTGATCGGCTCGTCGTGCATCGGCGCCTCGGTGCTCGGCGGCATCTGCAACAACTCGGGCGGCGCGCTCGTCCGGCGCGGCCCGGCGTTCACCGAGATGGCGCTCTATGCCCGGGTGACCGAGGGCGGCGAGGTCGAGCTCGTGAACCACCTCGGCATCCGCCTCGGCAACGAGCCCGAGGAGATCCTCGCCCGCGTCGAGGCCGGCACCTTCGCGGAGGCCGACGTCGCCTGGAACACCGGCCGCGCCGCCTCCGATCCCGACTACGGCAGCCACGTCCGCGCGATCGACGCGGCCACCCCGGCACGGTTCAACGCCGACCCGCGGCGGCTCGCGGAAGCCTCGGGCTGCGCCGGCAAGCTCGCGGTCTTTGCCGTCCGGCTCGACACCTTCGAGGCGGAGAAGGAGACGCGGGTCTTCTACGTCGGCACCAACGACACCGCCGAGCTGACCGCCATCCGCCGGCACATGCTCTCCGCGTTCGAGAGCCTGCCGATCGCCGGTGAGTACATCCACCGCGACGCCTACGACGTGGCCGCGGTCTACGGAAAGGACACCTTCCTCACCATCCGCCGGCTCGGCACCGACCGGATGCCGCAGATCTTCGCGACGAAGGCGAAGGTCGACGCGGTGGCCGAGCGCGTCGGCTTCCGCCCCGGGCTGACCGACCGGCTGGCGCAGGCCGCGAGCCGGCTGTTCCCGCAGCACCTGCCGGCGCGGATGAACGCCTGGCGCGACCGCTACGAGCATCACCTGCTGATCCGCATGGGCGCCGACGGCATCGACGCGGCGCGCGCCTATCTCGGCTCGGTCTTCCCGAGCGCCGCGGGCGACTTCTTCGAGTGCACGCCCGAGGAAGGGTCGGCCGCCTTCCTGCACCGGTTCGCGGTGGCGGGCGCGGCGGTGCGCTACCGCGAGGTGCACCCCGACACCGTCGAGGACATCGTCGCGCTCGACATCGCGCTCCGGCGCAACGACGAGGACTGGTTCGAGCGGCTGCCGCCGGAGATCGACGCCCAGATCGAGCGCAAGCTCTACTACGGCCACTTCTTCTGCCATGTTTTCCACCAGGACTACGTGGCGAGGAAGGGCGTCGACTGCCTCGCGCTCGAGCATGCCATGTGGCGGCTGCTCGACGAGCGGGGTGCGGAGTATCCGGCGGAGCACAACGTCGGGCACCTCTACCACGCCAAGCCGGCGCTCGCCGACTTCTACCGCTCGATCGACCCGACGAACGCGCTCAATCCTGGCATCGGCCAGACATCGAAGTGCGCCCACTGGCGCTGATGACCCGAGGGGGGGACATGCTGCAAGACGCCCTGACGATTGCCGACCTGAAGGAGATGGCGCGGCGCCGCGTGCCGAAGATGTTCTTCGACTATGCCGACTCCGGCGCCTGGACCGAGTCGACCTATCGCGCCAACGAGGACGACTTCGCGAAGATCCGGCTGCGCCAGCGGGTGCTCGTCGACATGACCGACCGCAATCTCGCGACCGATATGATCGGCGAGCCGGTGTCGATGCCGGTGGCGATCGCGCCGACCGGCTTCACCGGCATGCAGCACGCCGACGGCGAGATCCTCGCGGCGCAGGCGGCCGAGGCGTTCGGCATCCCGTTCTCGCTCTCCACCATGTCGATCTGCTCGATCGAGGACGTGGCGGCGAACACCACGCGGCCGTTCTGGTTCCAGCTCTACGTGATGCGCGACCGCGAGTTCATCGAGAACCTGATCGGCCGCGCCAAGGCGGCCGGCTGCTCGGCGCTGATCCTGACGCTCGACCTGCAGATCCTCGGCCAGCGCCACAAGGACCTGCGGAACGGCCTCTCCGCGCCGCCGAAGTGGACGCCGAAGCACGCCTGGCAGCTCGCGACCCGGCCCCTCTGGTGCCTCGGCATGGCCCAGACCAAGCGCCGGACCTTCGGCAACATCGTCGGCCACGCCAAGAACGTCGGCGATCTCTCGTCGCTGTCGTCGTGGACGGCCGAGCAGTTCGACCCGCGGCTCTCGTGGGACGACGTCGCCTGGATCAAGGATCTCTGGGGCGGCAAGCTGATCCTGAAGGGCATCCTCGACCCGGAGGACGCGAAGATGGCGATCGGGTCCGGGGCGGACGCGATCATCGTCTCGAACCACGGCGGCCGGCAGCTCGACGGCGCTCGCTCGTCGATCGCCGCACTGCCCGGCATCGTCGCGGCGGTGGGCGACCAGATCGAGGTGCACATGGACGGCGGCATCCGCTCCGGGCAGGACGTGCTGAAGGCGGTCGCGCTCGGCGCCAGGGGCACCTACATCGGGCGCCCGTTCCTCTACGGCCTCGGCGCCGGCGGCCGCGAGGGCGTGACGCGGGTGCTCGAGATCCTGCGCCGCGAGCTCGACATCACCATGGCGCTCTGCGGCCGGCGCGACATCCGCACCATCGGGCCGGAGATCCTCGACCGCGGGTGAGGCGCGGGCGCGCCGCCGTCGGTCCGCTCCCCTGCACCTCCCCCTATCGGGCAGGTTCCCCCTCGCCCCCGGGGCGAGGGGGGAAGGGGGGAGTGGGGAGACGGCGCGCAACGGCGCGCCAGGGGCCCCGCGCGCCTCTGGCGCGTGGGGAGACCCGACTTCGGAGCGCAAAGGCGCTCCGACCATCTCCGGCGCCATCACGCCCCTCGAAGCGGCTTTCCTGCGATGATGCGTGATCCGACTTGCGCGAATCATCACGCTCCGCTATGAATCGCCGCACTGCAAGAAAGGCCATGCCGGGAGAAGGCGGGGCGACCCGCCGCCGAAGGAGCAACCGCCCCGGAAACTCTCAGGTCCAAGGACCGGCACGGCCTCAACACTCCGGAAAGCGGCCCCGAAAGGGCCCACCGAAGGAGAAAGCCCGGACGTTCCGGGTGAAGCTCTCAGGTTCCACGCACGGAGGGGGCGCACGGCGGCACGAGCCGCCCGAGCCTTGGAGTGTTGAACGATGCCTTCTGTTGCCGTGATCGGCGCCGGCGTGACCGGCCTCACCACTGCCTACGAGCTTCTGGACCGCGGCTTCGAGGTAACGGTCTTCGACCGCCACCGCTATGCCGCGATGGAGACGAGCTTCGCCAACGGCGGCCAGCTCTCCGCCTCGAACGCCGAGACCTGGACCCAGTGGGGCAC
>JBDHSS010000100.1:0-9114 GCA_039808205.1 Paracoccaceae bacterium
CACCCGCAGGTACGGCTGCCGCTCCAGCGCCCCAGACGCGGCCTTGGCAAGCGCGCCGGTCTCCGGCGCCGCATGCCGCCGCGGCGCCACCACCGCCCGCGCGCCGAAGACCTCCGCCGACCGCAGGATCGCGCCCACGTTGTGCGGGTCGGTCACCCGGTCGAGGAGCAGCACCAGGGGCGCCACGCCGCGCGGGGCGCAGACCTCCGAGACCGACCCCCACTCGAGCGGCTCCACCTCGAGCGCGGCACCCTGGTGCACCGACTGCGGGTCGAGCGGCGCGTCGAACCGCCGCGAATCGACGATCTCCGGCGCAATGCCGCCCAGGGCAATGGCCTCGGCGAGCCGGTCGGCGGCGTTCCGGGTCACGACCAGCCGCCGCCGCACCCGCGCCGGATTGACCAGCGCGTCGCGCACCGCGTGCAGCCCGAACAGCCACACGCCCGCCGCCGGCTCGCGCCGCGCCCGCTCCCGCTCGATCGCCCACGCCGGCTTCCTGCCCACGCCGCTCCCTCCGCCGCCGCGGGACGGAATCGCACGCCACCCCGCCCGGCGCAACCCGGCAGGCACCCCGGCGTGCGACCGACGGGCCGTAACCGCGGCCGCTCCTCCGCCCGCCGCGAAGTACCCCGCACGCCGCCGCCCACTTTGCCGTGTTGACCGCGCGCCTTCGCCGGCCTAATGAGCGCCTCGCCGACCTCGGGAGGGGTGGCAGAGCGGTCAAATGCAACGGACTGTAAATCCGTCGGGGTAACCCTACGCTGGTTCGAATCCAGCCCCCTCCACCAGCCATCAGCTGCAGTGACCAGGCTGGCAAGGCGGTGACGCTGGTGCCGCGCCCCGGCCCCGTGCAACCGCAGCCCGGTTCACGGCGCGCCCCGCATCCCGAGGCAACCCCCAACCGTTGCCAGCGCGCGCCGGGAACCGCGTCAAGCGCTGCAGGCCGGGCTATGCCCGGGCCGGTTCTGCCTGTACCCTCCCAACGAAACAAGGGAGGCATGCATGCGACTGACCCACCTCTTCGGGGCTTCGACCCTGATGGTCCTGCCCGCGCTCGCCGCGGTCGCTGACGACGCCACGCTGGCGCCGTGCGAGAACTGCGCCGACTCCATGACGATCTCGTCCTGGGGCGGCGCCTATCAGGCGATGCAGATCGCCGCCTACGCCGATCCCTACGTCAAGGCGACCGGCGTCAAGCTGATCTGGGACGAGAGCTCCAACGAGGCCGTCGCCAAGCTTCGCGCCCAGAACGAGGCCGGCAACGTCACCTGGGACCTCGTCGACCTGCTCGCCGCCGACGGCATCCGGCTCTGCGACGAGGGGCTGGTGGTGCAGGTGCCGTTCGACGAGTGGCTAGCACCGGCACCCGACGGCACGCCGGCGAGCAAGGACATGGGGAAATACATCGTCTCGCAGTGCCACATTCCGACGAACCTCTACTCCACGACCTTCGGCTATCGCACCGACGTCGCGGAGTGGAAGGGCGCGGTGCCGACCAGCATCTGCGACGTCTTCGACCTGGAGAAGTTCCCCGGCAAGCGCGCGCTGGAGAAGCGGCCGATCAACAATCTCGAGTGGGCGCTCATCTGCTCGGGGGTGGCGCCGGACCAGGTCTATCCGACGCTGGAGACCGACGAGGGCGTGCAGAAGGCGCTCGACAAGCTCTCGACGATCAAGGACCAGACGGTCTGGTGGTCGGCCGGCGCCGAGACGCCGCAGCTGCTCGCCGACAAGGAGGTCGTCATCGGCTCGACCTACAACGGGCGCCTCTTCTCGGTCATCGAGGAGCAGCACCAGCCGGTGGCGATGCTCTGGGACTACGAGGTGCTCGACATCGACGGCTTCGTCGTGCCCGACGGGCTGCCCGAGCCGCGGCTGAACCGGGTGAAGCATTTCCTGCGCTTCGCGACCGACACCCAGCGGCTGGCCGACCAGGCGCGGTTCATCTCCTACGGACCGTCGCGCGCGTCCTCGCAGCCGCTCGTCGGCAAGCATGCGACCCTCGGCATCGACATGGCGCCGCACATGCCCACCTCGCCGGAAAACGCCAAGACCGGGTTCCTGTTCAATTACACCTGGTGGGCGGATCACCGCGACGAGCTCGACGCGCGGTTCCAGTCCTGGCTCGGACAGTAGGCTCGCGCCAGGGCGGGGGCGGACGCGACCGCCCCCGCTCTCCTGCCGTTTGCCGGCCGAGATGGTCTACCGCCACTACAGGCTCCCGTCGCTGACCTCGCTCGCAGCCTTCGAGGCGGCGGCGCGGCATCGAAGCGTGCAGCGCGCCGCCGCCGAGCTCAACGTCACCGCCGGCGCCGTCAGCCGCCAGATCAAGGCGCTGGAGGAGGAGCTCGGCGTGGCGCTCTTCACGCGCACCAGCGCCGGCCTTGCGCTCACCATCGATGCCGAGGCGCTGCACGCCGTCCTCTCCCAGGCGTTCAGCCGCACCGCCGAGGTCGTGCAGGTCATCCGCAGCGGCAACCGGGCGCGGCGGGTGACGCTCGCCTGCACCCACGCCTTCGCCTCGCAGTGGCTGATGCCGCGGATGGGCGAGTTCTGGCGGCGCTTTCCCGCCATCAGCGTCGACCACCTGATCTCCGACGACACGCGCGACTTCCGCCGCGCCGACGTCGACCTGCGGATCCGCTACGGCTATGGCGCCTGGCCGGACGAGACGTCGGCGCTGCTGATGACCGACACGATCTATCCGATCGCCAGCCCCGCCTTCGCCCGCCAGCACGCGGAGGCGACGGCGGCCGACATCCCCGAGCTGCCGCTCCTCCACGTCGACTGGTCGGATGCGGAATGGACCGGCTGGGACGAGCTGCTGCACCGCGTCGGGGTTCCGCACGGCGCCCTGCCCGGGCGCCGCTTCAGCACCTTCGGCGTCGTGCTCCAGGCGTGCCAGGACGACCAAGGGGTCGCGGTCGGCTGGGACCGCCTGGTGCGTGGGCTGCTGCGCGAGGGCCGGATCGTGCCCTTCACCGCGCTGCGCATCCCGTCCCCGGGCTCCTACTACCTGAGCTGGAATGCCAACGGCGAGCCCGGAAACGCGGTCCGGACGCTGCGGGACTGGCTGCTGGCCGCCGCGGCCGAGGCATGAGAGACGGCGGCGCAGGCCGTCGATGCCCAGCTCGACAGATCACCTGCAACCTGCGCCAATCGTTCTTGGAGGTGAAACGCCATGCGAATCCTGTTCACGTCCACTCCCGGTTCCGGTCACGTCACGCCGCTGTTCCGATACGCCGACGCTGTTCGTAGACGCGGCCACGAGGTTCGCTTCGCATCAACCGAACCCGGGCGGGCGGCAATTCAGAAGGCCGGATTCGATTTCGAGCGAGTTCCCAGAGCGACGGAATCGGAAAGAGCGAAGATCCTCGCCGACCTCGACGCGGCGACGGCCGAAGAGGCTCTCATCATCGCGGCCCGCGATATGTTCGGCGGCATCTTCGCCAGAGCGGCACTTCCGGGGCTCTCGAACCTCGTCTCTGACTGGAGACCCGACCTGATCGTTCGCGAATCCTCCGAGTACGCAGGACTGGTCGCAGCGCAACGGTTCGGCGTGAGGAGCGTGCGGGTTTCGGTGATGGCCTGTCGGTTCGAACAGCGCTTTTTCGATGTCGCGCGCGGCGCTTATGACGTCCTTCGCCAAATGGTGGGCCTGGAGCCCGATCATGGTGCGGCACTTCTCGCCGAGCCGGTCTTCTGCGCGTTCCCCGAGTCGATGGACCCCGACGACGGCCAGGCCGACCGCCCGAGAGCATTTCGTGTGGCCCAAGGCGCCGGCACGCAAGGCGTGCCATCGGGCGCCTCGCCTCGATGGTCGCCAGGCAACGATGACACCTTGATCTACATGACCTTTGGCACGGTCTCCGGCCGCAGCGAAAGGGCGCAAGCGACCTATCGCCAGGCCCTTGAGGCGGTCGCAACGCTGCCGGTCCGCGCCCTGCTGACCACGGGTCCGGTGATGCAGGCAGACTTGCTCGGCACGATCCCCGACAATGTGTCGGTCGAGACCTTCGTCCCGCAAATTGAGGTCTTCCCCCACGCCAGCGCCGTCGTCAATCACGGGGGCGCCGGGACGTTTCTGGGCACACTTGGCGCCGGGTTGCCGCAGGTCGTCGTCCCGCTCTTCGCCGATCAGCCCCACAACGCGAGATCGCTCGAGGCTTCCGGCGCCGGCATCGCCGTCTTTGACGCGGATCCGGCGACGCTGCGCGGTGCGATCGAACGCATTCTGGTCGACCCGGACATTCGGGCCAAGGCCCGGCAGGTTGCTGCAGAGATTGCGGCGTTGCCGGATATCGACGAGGCCACTGACGCAGTGCTTGCGGCGGCGGTGGCCCAGTAGTCGGAGCGCGTTCGCCCCAGACGAGGCAAGTGCATCAGCTTGTTGGGCCGGGTCTCGCGGAAGGCCCGTATCGATCGAAGGA
Organism: Paracoccaceae bacterium; assembly: GCA_039808205.1. Taxonomy (GTDB): domain Bacteria; phylum Pseudomonadota; class Alphaproteobacteria; order Rhodobacterales; family Rhodobacteraceae; genus Amaricoccus. The sequence goes on from JBDHSS010000100.1 coordinate 4,431, forward strand.
GATGGCCTTCCTGGCCAGGGTCATCCGACGAGGCCGCAGGCACGATCAGAACTCGTTGTTCAGCGCGTCGACGGCCGGGATCTCGCGCTCGCGGCGGGCGATGAAGTCGCGCAGCGCCTCGTCGATGCCAGCGTCGAGCTTCGGCTCCTCGTAGGCGGCGAGCATGGCGCGGGCCTCGGCGAGCGCGCGCGCGGTGATCTCGCGGCTGCCTTCCGCCGTCCACTGCTCGACCGAGCTGTTGTCGAGGAGCTTCGGCATGAAGAACGCCCGGCCGAAGTTCTTCAGCGTGTGCGGATGCCCGAGGTAGTGCCCGCCGGGTCCGACGTCGCGGACCGCCGCGAGCGCCTCGTCGAAGTCGTCCCAACGGATGCCCTCGGCCATGCGGTAGCCCATGGCGCACTGCTCGGCGTCCACGACGAACTTCGCCACCGAGCAGTGCATCCCGGCCTCGTTCCAGCCGGCCGAGTGCCAGATGTAGTTGGCGCCCGAGAGCAGCACCGCCATCAGCGTCGTCGCGCTCTCGTAGCCGGCCTGGACGTCGAAGGTCTTGGCGCCGCCGAGGGTGTTCGAGGAGCGCCAGGGCACGCCGTAGAAGCGCGCCATCTGGCCGATCATGAAGTTCATCAGGCTGATCTCGGGGGTGCCGGCCATCGGCGCCCCGGTCGCCATCGAGACGGTCGAGAGATACTGGCCGTAGATCGCCGGGCAGCCGCGGCGGATCACCTGGGTGTAGGCGAGCGCGGACAGTGCCTCGGCGTTGAGCTGCGCCACCGTCGGCGCCACCGACGCGGGGGTGTTGGCGCCGCCGAGCACGAACGGCGAGCAGAGCACCGGCTGGTTGCGGCGGCAGAACGCGCGCATCGCCCCGAGCATCGTCTCGTCCCAGACCAGCGGCGAGTTGCCGTTGCAGTTGCCGGTGACGACGGCGTGCGTCTCCATCACGTCGGCGCCGAAGAGGATCGCGCACATGTCGAGCACGTCCTCGGCGTTCCTGGCCGACGTGGTCATGCCCATGAACGTCTTGTCGGAATACTTCATCGACGAGTAGGTGATCCACAGGTGCCGGTGCGCAACCACCACGTCCATCGGCTCGACGATGTGGTGCGAGGTCGAGTGCAGCGCCGGCGCCACGTGCGCGAGCTTGTGGAACATCGCGAGGTCGTCGAGGGTCGAGGCCCGCCGCCGGTCCTCGAGGTCGCGCAGGTACGGCGCCCCCGCCATCGGCACGAAGATCGAGCGCGGCCCGCCGAGGGCGACGCTCTGCGCCGGGTTGCGGGCGAGGTACCGGATCTCGGACGGGACGGTCGCGATCAGGGCGCGCACGAGACCGCGGTCGAGCCGGACGCGCTCGCCGTCGACCCGGGCGCCGGCGCCGCGCCAGTCCGCGAGCGCCTGCGGATCGCGGAAGACGACGCCGACCTCCTCGAGGAGCGCCATCGAAGCGTCGTCGATGCGTGCGATCTGCTCGGCGTCCATCGGCTCGACGACCGGCAGGCCGCGCTTCAGCGTCGGCAGCATGTGGGCGGTCCGGTCGGAGCGAACCTCGCGCCGTGCGTCTCGCCCGCCGCGCCGCGCGGTTCTCGGTAGCTCGAGCGTGGTCATGCCGTCTCCTTCTGCTGCGCGGACCCGGATCCAGGCGGGGCGCATCGCGATCGACTTCCTGAGGGCACCGTGGATGCGTCCGAGAACCGATCACCCGGCGACCGCCCGAGCCCGGCCGGATGTCCCCCGAGGCCCGCGACCGCGCGCCCCGAGCCTTCTCGTCCACGTCGCCGAACACGATACGCGCCGGAGCCCCGCGCGCGGTAACGAAAAAAATTCGCGCGGCTGTGGAGAGATCTTCCATCGCACGGGCGACCGGCCGCTTGAGTTTTCCTCCAGTCGCGCGGGATTTTTTCTCGGATGGGTTTCGCTCGCGGGTTTGCTAAACCGCAATGACAGGCAGGCCGGAACCTGATCCCGGCGCCGCCCGCCACCCGCGCACCCTCAGGAGAACGCCCGATGCTGCAGAATTCCGATGTGCTGTCGCTCCTCGCCACCCGCAAGCCCAAGCACTCGCTGCCGCGTGAGTTCTACACCGACCCCGACATCCTGCAGCTCGATCTCGAGCGGATCTTCTACCGGAGCTGGCTCTACGCCGTCCCCGCCTGCGATCTGCCGAAGCCCGGCTCCTACGTCACCCACAAGGTCGGGCTCTACTCGGTCATCATCGTCCGCGGCACCGACGGCGTGATCCGCGCCTTTCACAACTCCTGCCGCCACCGCGGCTCGACGCTCTGCCGCGACAGCAGGGGCAACAGGCCCAAGATCGTCTGCCCCTACCACCAGTGGACCTACGAGCTCGACGGCCGCCTGCTCTGGGCGCGCGACATGGACGCGGACTTCGACGCCAAGGAGCACGGCCTCGCCCCCGTCCACTGCCGCGACGTGCACGGCCTCGTCTACATCTGCCTCGCGGACGCAGCACCGGCCTTCGACGCGTTCGCTGCCGAGGCCGAGCGCTACCTCGCGCCGCACGATCTCGCCAACTCCAAGGTCGCCTTCGAGTCGACGATCGTCGAGAACGGCAACTGGAAGCTCGTCTGGGAGAACAACCGCGAGTGCTACCACTGCGCCGGCAACCACCCGTCGCTGACCCGCAGCTTCCCCGAGGATCCGCGGCTCTCGGGCGGCGTCGGCGGCGAGGGCATGTCGCAGGTGCTTGACCAGCACGTGCAGCGCTGCGAGCTCGCCGGCGCACCCTCGGCCTTCAAGATCGACCCGGCGGGCCACTGGCGCTTCTCGCGCATCCCGCTCCTCGACAAGGCCGAGAGCTACACCATGGACGGCAGGACCGCGGTCGCCCGCCCGAACTCGTCGTTCCCGTTCAAGGACGCGGGCACGCTCCTCGTCTTCAACTACCCGACGACCTGGAAGCACTTCCTCTCCGACCACGCGATCACCTTCCGGGTGACGCCGATCAGCGCCACCGAGACCGAGGTGCAGACGAAGTGGCTCGTCCACAAGGACGCGATGGAGGGCGTCGACTACGACCTGAAGCGGCTGACCGAGGTCTGGACCAACACCAACGACGAGGACCGCGTGGTGGTCGAGAACAACCAGCAGGGGATCCTCTCGCCAGCCTACCGGCCCGGCCCCTACTCGAGCGTGCAGGAGAGCGGCGTGATCCAGTTCGTCGACTGGTACGTCGATACCCTCGGCCGCTCGCTCGAGGACCGCGCCCTCGTCGCCGCGGAGTGAGCCCGATGTGCGCCGCCCTCGCCGGCCTCGACGTGCCCGCGATCTGGACCGACGACCAGCCGCTGGAGTGCTGCGCCGTCGTCCCCGAGGCGCCCGACGTCGCGACGGTCAGCTTCGTCGCGCCGGACGGCGGCTGGTTCCGCTTCCTGCCGGGCCAGTTCATCACGCTGGAGCTGCCGGTTCCGGGCGGCCCGATCTGGCGCACCTACACGATTTCCTCCTCGCCGTCGCGGCCGCTGACCCTCGGGATCACCGTCAAGGCCGGCCCGGGGAGCATCGGCACACGCTGGATGCTCGATCACCTGGAGGTCGGGATGAAGCTCCGCGCCCGCGGACCCGCGGGCATCTTCACCCTGCCTGTCCGCGGCGACGCGAAGTATCTCTTCCTCTCCGCCGGCACCGGCATCACGCCGTCGCTGTCGATGACGAACTACCTCTACGACCGCGGCCTCGGCGCCGACATCGTGCTCGTCAACTGCGTGCGCCGCCCGGCCGAGATCATCTGCCGCCGGCGTCTGGAGCTGATGGCCTCGCGCGTGCCCTCGATCAAGCTCCACTTCATCGTCGAGGAGGAGGACCCTTTCGACGTCTGGACCGGCTACCGCGGCCGGCTGAACCAGCTGATGCTCGGGATCATCGCCGGCGACTACCTCGAGCGCGAGGTCTACTGCTGCGGGCCGGAGCCGTTCATGCAGGCGGTGCGCGACATGCTGATCGCGCTCGGCTTCGACATGGAGCACTATCACCAGGAGAGCTTCGCGCTCGCGGTCAAGACCGAGGCCGAGGCGCCGGTGCTCGACGACTTCGTGCCCGACGAGCGCAAGGCCGCCGAGATCGTCTTCGCCGAGTCGCGCGTGACGGCGGCCTGCGACGAGACCGAGACCGTGCTCGCCGCCGCGCGCTCCGTCGGCCTCGCCATCCCGAACGGCTGCGGCTTCGGCGTCTGCGGCACCTGCAGGATCAGGAAGCTCGCGGGCGAGGTCCACATGGTCCACAACGGCGGCATCTCGCCCGACGACATCGCGGCTGGCTACATCCTCGCCTGCTGCTCGACGCCGATCGGGCGCGTGGAGGTCGCGGCCTGACGGCAGGGCGACCTCCTGTCGCGAGCTTACATCGGAACTGACGCACGGGTACAGGGCCGCGGGGCCGGGATCGGCTATGACGGGCGGCAGAGGATCGCGGGGAGGCCCTTCGGAATGACGCATTTCTCCTTCGCCCAGGTCGTCAGGGGTGCCTTGACGGGGCAGAAGCACTGGACGGCGCAGTGGCCGGAGCGCGCGCCCAAGGCCGCCTACGACGTGGTCATCGTCGGCGCCGGCGGCCACGGGCTCGGCGCCGCCTACTACCTCGCCAAGGAGCACGGGATCACCAACGTCGCGGTGATCGACAAGGGCTGGCTCGGCGGCGGCAACACCGGCCGCAACACCACGATCATCCGCTC
>JBDHSS010000101.1:0-9108 GCA_039808205.1 Paracoccaceae bacterium
GCTCGACGCGGCCGGCGCGCGGCTGCGGCCGGAGCGGGATCTCCTTCAGGAGCCCGCCGGTTCCCAAGCCGGCGAGCGTGGTCGCGTCGGCGGCGAGGTCGGCGGCCAGCCGCTCGAGCACCCAGTCCGCGCCGTTGAGCGCCGGCGAGCGGGCGCAGCCGGGCAGGCCCACCACCGGCCGCCCGGCGTGCTCGCCGAGAAACAGCAGGTTGCCGGGATCGACCGGCATGCCGAAGCGGAGGAGCCGCCCGCCGGCGGCGACAAGGCCGCTCGGGCCGGTGTCGGCGGCGTCCGCCGTCGCCGAGGCGCCGAGGATCAGCACGAGATCGGCGTCGGCGCCGGCGATGGCGGCGCCGATCTCCGCCACCTCGTGCGGCACGGTGATGACCGCCGCCAGGTGCTGGCCGAGCGCGTCCAGGCGCGCGCGCACCGAGGCGACGGCCTTGGTCAGCAGCGCTTCCTTGGTCGAGGCGGTGCGGGTCACCACGAGCGCCGCGCGGCCCGGGCGGAACGGATGCACGCGGAGGGGCGTCGCGCTCGCCATGGCGAGGCGGCGCGCGGTGCGCGCCACCGCCTCGCCGGGAGCGGCGTAGGGGATGATCTTGACCGTCGCGAGCATCTGCCGCGGCTGCACGCGGGCGTGGTCGGGCAGCGTCGCCAGCGTGATCGCCGGATCGACGGCGTTCAGCGCGTCGACGGCGGCGCGATCGACGCGGAAGATGCCGGCGGCTTCCGCGAAGAGGTTCACCCGGCCGGTGAACGGGGCCGAGACCGAGAGGCCGAGTGCTGCGGGGTCGCGCGCCAGCGCCGTGGCGACGGCCTCGGCGGCGGCGTCCTCGAGGAGGTCGCCTGCGTCGAGTCGGGCGACGGTGACCTCGGCGATGCCGGCGGCCGCGAGGGCGGCGACGTCGGCTTCGGACAGCACCCGGCCCTTGCGGAGCTTGAGCCCGCCTGTGGCGAGCGAATGCGCGAGCACCGCGCCTGTCGCCGTCTCGACCGGGACCGGACCGAAGCGCATGTCAGGGCCGGGTCTCGGGGCGGCGCAGCCGCTCGGTGATCTGGGCGAGGACGGCGATCGCGATCTCGGCCGGCGAGCGCGCGCCGATGTCGGCGCCGACCGGCGCGTGGATCCGCGCCAGCGCCGCCGCGTCGATGCCCTTGGCGCGCAGTCGCTCGAGCCGCTTGCCATGGGTGCGCGGCGAGCCGAGGCAGCCGAGGTAGAAGGCCGGGCTCGCCAGCGCCGCCTCGATCGCGGGGTCGTCGATCTTCGGGTCGTGGGTCAGCGTGACCACCGCGGTGCGCGCGTCGATGCCCCAGGCGGCGAGCGCCTCGTCGGGCCAGTCGTGCGAGAGAAGCGTGTCAGGGAAGCGCGCCGGCGTGGCGAACGCCTCGCGTGGGTCGAAGACCGCCACGTCGTAGCCGGCGAGGCGCGCCATCGGCACCAGCGCCTGGGCGATGTGCACCGCACCGATCACCGCCATGCGCAAGGGCGGGTTGTGCACGCCGAGGAACCAGCCGTCGGTGAAGCCCGAGCGATCGGCGGCGAGCGCCGCTTGCGCCGCCGGCCAGAGCGGGTCGCCGGCGCCGCGGATCAGCCGGCGCTGCCAGTCAGCGGGGCGGACGGCGTAGACCATCGGCTCGCGCGCGGCGCGGGCGGCGGCGAGCTCGGCGAGGAGCTCGGGCGCCGGGCCCTGGCCGACGCCGACCGGCTCGACCATCACCTCGATGCGGCCGCCGCAGGCGAGGCCGACGGCGAAGGCCTCCGCGTCGCTGACGCCGTAGTCGAGCAGGCGCGGCCGGCCGTCGCCGAGCGCGTCGAGCGCCTCGGCGACCACGGCCGCCTCGACGCAGCCGCCGGAGACCGAGCCCGCCATCTCGGCGTCGGCGCTGATCGCGAGCTGCGCGCCCTTCGGCCGCGGCGCCGAGCCCCAGGTGTCGACGACGGTGGCGAGTGCCACGCCCTTGCCCGCGCGGTGCCAGGCGAGCGCCGCCTCGGGGATCTGGTCGTGCTCGGCAGTCATGGCGTCTCCCCTCCTGGCCAAAGAGAATTAGCCGCCCGACGGGTGGGCTCAAGGGGGATCATTCGAGGCTCTCGACGCGGCGGAGCTCGGGGAAGAGTCGCATCCAGAGGAGAGCGATCGCGATGGTGCCGAGGCCGCCGAGCGCGGCCGCCGGCACCGCGCCGAGGAGTGCCGCGGTCATGCCGCTCTCGAACTCGCCGAGCTGGTTCGAGGCGTTTATGAACAGGAAGTTGACCGCGCCGACCCGGCCGCGCATCGCGTCGGGCGTGCGCAGCTGGACGAGCGAGACCCGGATCACCACGCTGATCGTGTCGGCAGCACCCATGGCGAAGAGCGCCGCCAGCGACAGCGCCATCGTCCGGGAGAGGGCAAAGACCACGGTGGCAATGCCGAAGGCGATCACCGCCTGGAACATGCGCATGCCGACGCGGCGGTGGATCGGGTGGCGGGCGATCACCGCGGTCATCAGGATCGCGCCGATCGCCGGGGCGGCGCGCAGCAGGCCGAGGCCCCACGGGCCGGTCTTCAGGATGTCGCTGGCGTAGATCGGCATCAGCGCGGTGGCGCCGCCGAGGAGCACCGCGAAGAGGTCGAGCGAGATGGTGCCGAGGATCGCCGGGTTGTCGCGGACGAACCCGACGCCGGCGAAAACGTCGGCGAAGCGTGCCGGCGCGCGCGCCTCGACCGGGTGGTCGAGCGCGACGGCGCCGAGCGCGAGGAAGCCCAGGATCCAGAAGCCCGCCATCAGGCCGTAGGGCACCGCCGGCGCGAGGGCATAGGCGAGGCCGCCGACCGCCGGGCCGCAGATCATCGCGAACTGGCCGGCGGCGGTGACGAGTGCCGTCGCGCGCTGCAGCTGGCCGGTGGGCGCGAGGTTGGGGAGGAGCGCCGCCGAGGCGGGCGATTCGAACGCGGTGGCGGTGCCGAGCGCGAGGACCGCGGCGTAGATGAGGCCGACCGTCGCCCAGCCCTCGAAGCTGCCCCAGGCGAGGAGTGCGGCGACGATCGCCTGCAGCGCCTGGCAGGCCTGCACCACCCGGCGGCGGTCGTAGCGGTCGGCGGCGTGGCCGGCGACGAAGACGAGGACGCCCATCGGCAGGAAGGAGACGAGGCCGACGAGGCCGAGGTTGAAGGCGCTGCCGGTCAGCGCGTAGATTTGCCAGCCGATCGCCACCGTGCCCATCTGCGCGGCGAAGCGCGACAGCCCGGCCGAGGAAGTAGAGCAGGAACGGGCGATGCGCGAGCAGCTGCCCGGCTTGCGGGAGGGTCGCGTCGGTCATTCGGGCGGGCGCTCGGCGGCGAGCACCTCGTGCGCGAGGCGGGCGGTGATCGGGCGATGCCGCGCGAGGCCGGCGCGGTCGAGGGTGGCGACGATGCGCTCGGCGGCATCGAACGACCGCTCCATGCGGAGGACGAGCGTGCGCACGACCTCGGGCGGCACCGCGAGCTGGCGGTCGGCGAAGAGCTTGACGAGCACCGCGGCGAGGAGCGCGTCGTCCGGCGGCTCGAGGCGGGCGACCGGCGCGGTGGCGAGCCGGCTCGCGAGGTCGGGGAGGGCGACGAGCCAGCGCGCCGGCGCGTCGCGGCCGGTGACGAGCAGGCTGCCGGCGGCGGCGAGGTGGTTGCAGAGGTGAAAGAGTGCTGTCTCGACCGCGGGTGCTACGCCGCGGTCGACGTCCTCGACGGCGATCGCCGCGTCGGCCGGCAGGGTGCCGAGGTCGAGCGCGGCGACGGCGTCCGCAGGCAGGAGGCGGGCGCCAGCGCGGGCGGCCCAGACGTGGGCGAGGTGGGTCTTGCCGCTGCCCGAGGGGCCGGCGACGGCGAGGCGGCGGCTCGGCCAGTCGGGCCAGGCGTCGATCTGCGCGAGCGCCAGCGCGTTTGCCGGCGAGACGAAGAAGTCGGAGCGGCCGAGCGCCGGCCGCGACGGCAGGTCGAGCACGAGCTGCCGCATCCCGGCCACCGCGCTCAGAGCTCCTCCTCGGGCGTCTCGACCGGCGTCTTGCCGGTGTAGAGCGCGCTTTCCATGTAGCGCTCGACGAGGAAGCGGCCGATGACGCCGAGGGCGGCGGCAACCGGCACCGCGACGAGGAGCCCGGCGAAGCCGAAGAGCGCGCCGAAGACCGAGAGCGCCAGGAGCAGCCAGACCGGATGCAGGCCGACCGACTTGCCGATGAGGTTGGGCGACAGGATGTTGCCCTCGACGAACTGGCCGAACAGGAAGATCCCGGCGGTCACCACGATCCAGAACTTGTCGTCCCAGAACTGGAAGAGCGCGATGCCGACGGAGAGCGCGAGCCCGACGGCCGAGCCGACGTAGGGGATGAAGGCGATGAGGCCGACGATCATCCCGACGAGAAAGCCGAACTGCAGCCGGATCGCGACGAGCGCCAGCGCGTAGTAGGCGCCGAGCACCAGGCAGACGGTGAGCTGGCCGCGCACGAAGCCCGCGAGCACGATGTCGACCTCGCGGGCGAGGCGGCGGATGGTCGGCGCATGCTCGCGGGGCAGGATGGCGTTGACCTTGGCCACCAGCCGGTCCCAGTCGAGCAGCAGGTAGAAGGCGACGACCGGGGCGACGACGAGCAGGAACAGGAAGTTCAGCACCTCGAGCGAGCCCGCGAGCACCTGGTTCAGCACCGTCATCCCGCCCTCGCGCAGCGTCGCCTCGATGTCGCCGAGGTTGCGCATGAACGGCGAGTGCGGCCCGAAGAACTCCGGGTAGCGGCGGCTGAGGAAGGTGGTGACGCGCTCGATGTAGTCGGGCATCGCGACGACCAGCGCCTGCGCCTGCTCGATGAGCGCTGGCACCGCGAAGAGCAGCACCGCCGCGAAGGCGAGGACCGCGGTGACGGCGATCAGCGACGTCGCGAGCACGCGGCTGAGGCCGAGGTTCTCCAGCCGGTCGGCGATCGGGTCGAGGAAGTAGGCGAGCCCGGCGCCGAGCAGGAACGGCAGGAGCGTGCTGCCGAGCAGCCACAGCACGAGCGCGAAGGTCGCGAAGCCGATGCCCCAGAACTGTGCCTGCCGCCGGGGGCTGACCGCCATGCCGCTATTCCCGCTCTTCCCTCGCCCGATGACGCACGTAGGTGGCGCAGACTCGCGCGGCTGGCAAGGGCGCGGGATGGACCCGCGTGCGCGGCTGGGGGCGGCGGCGGCTCAAGCCGGCGCCGGCGCGACGGGGTCGGCCGGGCGGCCCCAGCCGATGCTGCGCATCTCGTGCAAGCGCGAGGCGGTGCGCTCGAACTCGAAGGCACCCTCGCCCTCGACATAGAGGTCGTCCGGCTCGGCGGCGGCGGAGACGACGAGCCGGACCTTCGCCTCGTAGAGCGCATCGATCAGCGTGACGAAGCGTTTCGCCTCGTTGTTGCGCGCCCGCGACAGCCGCGGCACGTCGTCGAGGATCAGCACCTCGATCGCGTCGGCGATGGCGAGGAAGTCGGCCGGCCCGAGCGGGCGAACGCAGAGATCGGCAAAGCTCGCGCGGGCGACGCCGCGGCGGAAGGCCGGCAGCGTCACCTGCCGGCCCTGCACCGCCAGCTGGAGCGGATGCCCCGGCCCGTCGGCGAGGCGACGCCAGGCGTCGTCGAGCGCGGCGGTGGCGGCGGGCCCGAGCGGCGCGTGGTAGGTCGGCGCGCCGGCCATGCGCTCGAGGCGGTAGTCGGTGGTGCTGGCGAGCTCGTGCACCTCGAGGCGCTCCTTGATGAGCGCGATGAACGGCTCGAAGAGGTTGCGGTTGAGGCCGTTCCTGTAGAGCTCGTCCGGGGCGCGGTTCGAGGTGGTGACGACGACGACGCCACGCTCGAACAGGCGCTCGAACAGCCGCCCGACCAGCATCGCGTCGGTGATGTCGGTGACCTGCATCTCGTCGAGGCAGAGCAGCGTCGCGCCGTCGGCGATGGCGTCTGCAACCGGGCGGACCGGGTCGGTCACGCCCTTCGCGCGCGCGGCGGCGATCCCCTTGTGCACCTCCTGCATGAAGGCGTGGAAGTGGACGCGCCGCTTCGGGACGACCGGCGCGGTCTCGAAGAACAGATCCATCAGCATCGACTTGCCGCGGCCGACCCCGCCATAGAGGTAGAGGCCGGGGACGACCTTCACCTCGAGCCGGTCGCGGCCCCAGCCGAAGAAGCCGAGCCCGACCCGCTTCGGCTTCGCCGGGTTGTAGTCGGCGAGGCGCATCCAGAGCAGCTGCAGCTTCTCGATGGCGTGGCGCTGGGCGGGGTCGGCCTCGAGCGCGCCGTCGGCGACGCGGGCACGGTAGAGCGCCATCGGCCCTTCGGACGCGGCGCTCATTCGGCGAAGTGCAGGCTGACGCGGCGGTTCTCGCGGCCCTTCTTCTCGATCTTGCCGATGCGCAACGCGCCGATCTCGGCAGTCGAGCGCACATGCGTGCCGCCGCAGGGCTGCAGGTCGAGCGGCGCGTCGGCGGTGCCGATGCGCACCAGCCGCACGCGGCCCTGGCCGGTCGGCGGCTTCACCTTCATCGTCTTCACGAGCTCCGGCTGCGCGGCGAGCGCGTCCTCGCCGATCCACTCGGCTGTGACCGGCAGGTCGGCCGCGACGTGGGCGTTGAGTGCCGTCTCGAGCGCTGCGACATCCGCCGGCGGCTCGGGCATGTCGAAGTCGAGCCGGCCCTTGTCCTCGCCGACCTGGCCGCCGGTCACGCCGTAGGGCAGCACGACCGAGAGGAGGTGCAGCGCGGTGTGCATCCGCATCAGCCGATGCCGGCGCGGTGCGTCGAGAACCAGGGCGACGCGGCTGCCGGGCGGCGGGGCGGGGCCGTCGAGGCGGTGGACGACGCGCGCCCGGTCGCCGTCCGGGTGGCGGGTGTCGGTGACGGCGGCACTGCCGCCCGGCCATTCGAGGCGGCCGGTGTCGCCGGGCTGGCCGCCCGAGGCCGCGTAGAACAGCGTCCGGTCGAGCTCGACGCCGGCCTCGCCGACGGCAATCACCGTCGCCTCGGCGCGCGTGAGATAGGCGTCGTCGCGATAGAGAAGGTCGGTCATCGTCGGGCTCCTGGTGCGCCGGGGCGGGTCGGCCGTCGCGTCGGGGGTGGCAAGGGGCGCGCGGGCTACCAGCCGCCGAAGCGGGGCCACTCCGCCTCGACGACGCCGTGGCTGAGGACGCGATAGCGGTCGTGCTGCGCGGCGGTGGCGCAGGCGTGGTTGGGCAGCACCCTGAGCCGCGCGCCGACCGGCAGGTCCGGCACCCGCGCGCCGCTGCCGGACCGGGGCGCGACGATGCCGTGCTCCTGGTTGGCGCCGGCGACGATGAGGTCGGGGTAGGGCGTGCCGTCGAGGTCGCAGGCGATGCCATAGCCCTGGTCGACGGCCTGGGTGGCGGTGCCGCGGTCGCGCGACATCGCCATCCAGCCGGCATCGGTGATGATCCAGCCCTTTTCCGGCTGGTGGCCGATGACGGTGGCGAGCACCGAGAGCGCGACGTCGTCGACGCCGCAGACGCCGACGCCGGCCTGGAAGAGGTCGAAGAACACGCTGACGCCGGCGCGGAACTCGGTCAGGCCGTCGAGGCGGGTGGCGCTCATCAGCGTCGGCGTCGAGCCGACGCTGACGACGGGCGCGGCGTGGCCGGCCGCGCGCAGGATCGCCGCGGCACCCACCACGGCGCGCCGCTCGCCCTCGGCCGCGGCCTCGAGCTCGGCCTGGCCGCGGGCGACGTAGCTCTCGCCGGCATGGGTCAGCACGCCCCTGAGCTCGGCCCGGGGCACGAGCGCCGCTGCGATGGCGCGAAGCAGCGCCGCGTCCTCGGGCTTCACCCCCGAGCGGTGGCCGTCGCAGTCGATCTCGATCAGCGCCGCGAGCGGCAGCTCGGGGGTCGAGGCGGCGGCGACTGCCTCGGCCTGGGCGACGCTGTCGAGGATCACCGCGAGGTCGACCCCGCGCGCCCGGAGCGCCCGGACCCGCGCGAGCTTCTGCGGCGCGATGCCGACGCCATAGGTGATGTCGGTGACGCCGGCGTCGGCGAAGGCCTCGGCCTCACGCAGGGTCGAGACCATCGCCGGGCCGGCGGGGCTCGTCATCAGCCGGCGCGCCACCTCGACCGACTTCGCGGTCTTGAGGTGCGCGCGATAGGCGACGCCGGTGCCGGCGAGCCGGCCGTGGATGCGGGCGATGTTGCGCTGCATCCGCTCGGCATCGAGGACAAGGCAGGGGGTGGGGAGCTCGGCGAGGGTCACGGTCATGGCGCGACGCTAGCGCACCGGCCGGCGCCGCTCAACCGGCGCCATGATGCGGCCGGCGGCGATCCATCACCGCCGGTGATCGCCGGCGTCACGCATTGTGCTTTGACCGGGCCTGCGGACCGGTCCACGGTGCGCAGCCTCTTGTTGCGAGTCCCTATCGATGTCCCGAGCCATCCCCACGCAACGGTTCGTCACGCCCCTTCTCGTCGCGAGCTGCCTGATCCTGATGACCGGCTTCGCCATCCGCGCGAGCTTCGGCGTGTTCCAGATCCCGATCCACGAGGCCTTCGGCTGGCCGCGGGCCGACTTCTCGCTGGCGATCGCGATCCAGAACCTCGCCTGGGGCATCGGCCAGCCGGTCTTTGCCGCGATCGCCGAGCGCTTCGGCGACCGGCGGGCGATCGTGCTCGGGGTGATCTTCTATGCCGCGGGGCTGGTGCTGTCGGCGAACGCGGTGACGCCCGAGGCGCACCAGCTCTTCAACGTGCTGATCGGCTTCGGCATCGCCGGCACCGGCTTCGGGGTGATCCTCGCCATCGTTGGCCGCGCCGCCACGCCCGAGCGGCGCTCGCTGACGCTCGGCATTGCCACCGCCGCCGGCTCGGCCGGGCAGGTGGTCGGGCCGCCGCTCGCCGAGGCGCTGCTCGGCGTCATGCCGTGGAACCAGGTCTTCCTGGTGTTCGCGGGCCTCATCGTCGCGGTGCTGGCGCTCCTGCCGATGATCGACGGCCCGATGCGGGCGCGGGTGCCCGCGGAGCCCGACGAGGGCATGGCCACGATCGTCGCGCGGGCGGTGCGCGATCCGTCCTTCGTGCTGCTCTTTCTCGGCTTCTTCTCCTGCGGCTACCAGCTCGCCTTCATCACCGCGCACTTCCCGGCCTTCGT
>JBDHSS010000102.1:0-8999 GCA_039808205.1 Paracoccaceae bacterium
CGGCCGCGGCCCGGGCGTCGAACGGCAGGTAGGCGCCGCCGGTCAGCCGCGCGATCTCGCGGAGCACCCGACCCGCGCCGGGATCGCCGCCCTCGTGGAACACGAACGCGCGGGTGCCGCGCAGCGCCAGCGCGCCGGCGCGGTCGGCGAGAAGATCGGCGTTCTCCTCCACCGCGTCGCCGACGAAGGCGAGCGCTGCGACCGGCTCCTTCGCGGCCGCCGCCAGCGCGTGATCGAGCACCCGGCCGATCTGGGTGCGCCCGCCGCGGCACTCGAGCCCGGTCATCAGCCGCTTCAGCGCCGCCGCGTCGCCGACCCAGCGCGACGCCCGCGCTTCCCCGTGACCGCGGTAGTAGACGAGCTGCACCGCGAGCCCGCCGGCCCGCGCCGCCGCGTCGAACATCCCCGCCTGCAGGTCGCAGGCGAGATCCCAGGTCGGCTGGCGGCTGAGCGTGGCATCGATGGCGAAGATCAGCCGGCCGCGCGCGGGCACCGGCCGGCGCGCCCGGGCCTCGGCGAGAAACGCCTCGATCTCGGCACGCCGGACCGGCGCCGGCTCGGTCCCGGCGCGGCGCTCGCTCGAAAGATCGGTCGGCTTGGCCATGGCGTCCCCAGGATCTGGCGCGGACGCAACCCTTTTGCAAGCCGCCGCCCGCGCGATCGCCCACGCTCGCGCTCCGAAAACCGCTGGACGGCCCGGATCCGCCTTGCTATAGGCACGCCCACCCACGAGGGGCGGCATTCCGGCGTAGCTCAGCGGTAGAGCAGTTGACTGTTAATCAATTGGTCGCAGGTTCGATCCCTGCCGCCGGAGCCAACCAGATCAACCTCGTGCGTCGCACCAAAGTGCTCGCACTTTCGTCGAGCCACGACCCATGATATAGCGGGTCTAATGATTTGGCAGATTTCTATTGCATCGCGTTGGCCTTCTTTCTTGATACAAAAGTAATCCTTCACGCCCCTATCCGCTATCTGGTTTGAGAAATTCCGTACAGCCCGGCCACGATGCCTTCGCCGCCGCAGCTCCGCGCGATCGGAACGGTGATGGACCGGAGCGGCGAGGTGAGGACGCCGGTCCGGTGCAGTCGGCCGCGACCACATCCGCGGCGACCTTTACGATTTCGGCGCCATGCGGGGCGCAGCGGGGCAGTCACGGCGCCGATCGCACCAGCGTCCGGTCCTATCCTCAAGCGAGGAAATCCTGCTGTGCGGCGCGGACGGCGTCGGTGAGGAAGTCCGCGGCGGCACGGACGCGGGCGACGTCGCGCAGGGGCTCGTGGATGGCAAGCCAGTAGGAGCGGACGGCGCGGATCTCGGGCAGGATCCGGACGAGGCCGGCGTGAGGGCGGGCGAGATAGTCGTGCAGCGCCGCGATGCCGGCGCCGGCGCGCACCGCCTCGACCTGACCGATGGCGCTGGTGATCGCGACGGTCGAGCGCCAGGTGCGCAGGAACTCCGTGGCATAGGTGAGGGCCGGTGCGCCCACGAGATCCTCGACGTAGCCGACCAGGCGGTGCCGGGCGAGATCGTTCGCGGCGGCCGGGGTGCCGTGCCGGGCGAGGTAGTCGGGCGAGGCGTAGAGCCCGAGCGAGTAGTCGGTGAGTTTGCGTGCGACAAGGCGGCCCTTCTCCGGACGGCCAACCATGACGGCGAGGTCGGCCTCGCGGCGCGAGAGCGAGAAGCCGCGCGGTGTCGGGACGAGCTCTATCTGCAGCGCCGGGTGACGGTCGGCCAGCGGGGCAAGACGGGAGGCGAGGAAGCCGACCCCGAAGCCGTCGGGAGCGCCGATGCGCACGACGCCAGCCGCCACGGCATCGGTGCCCTGGAGCCGCGCGTGCGCGGCAAGCATCTCGGTCTCGACCCGATCTAGTGCGTCGAGAAGCGAGCGGCCGGCGTCGGTCAGCTCGCTGCCGTGCGGGCGACGAACGAGGAGCCGGGCGCCGAGCGCGGCTTCCAGTGCCGCCACCCGCCGCGAGAGCGTCGACTGGGTCACCCCGAGGGTGCGCGAGGCGGCGAGCATCTGGCCGGCGCGGGCGACGGCGAGAAAGCAGCGCGCGTCGTCCCAGCTCGGAATGGCTGTGAATGGCAATTCGCGCATAGCAGTTTCCGATTCTCTTCGATTGCTTTCAATGTTGCGCAATGCGACCGCTCCTTCCAGGAAAACAGGAGAACCCCGATGACCGATCTCAGCCACTACGTCTCCGGCGCGCGGGTGCCGGGCAATTCCGAACGCTTCGCCGACGTCTTCAACCCGGCGACCGGCGCCGTCGAGAAGCGGCTGCCCCTCGCCACCGCCGCCGAGGTCGCCGAGGTCGTCGCGGTCGCCAAGAGCGCCTGGCCGGCATGGGCGAAGACCCCGCCGCTGCGGCGGGCGCGCATCCTCGACAGGTTCAAGGCGCTGCTCGTCGAGAACGCCGACAGGATCGCCGAGGCGATCTCGGCCGAGCACGGCAAGACCCACGACGACGCGCTCGGCGAGGTCACGCGCGGCCTCGAGGTCGTCGAGTTCGCCGTCGGCATCCCGCACCTCTTGAAGGGCGAGGTCACCGAGAACGTCGGCACCAACGTCGACAGCCACAGCTTGCGCCAGCCGCTCGGGGTCGTCGCCGGCATCACCCCGTTCAACTTCCCCTGCATGGTGCCGATGTGGATGTTCCCCGTCGCGCTCGCCTGCGGCAACACCTTCGTCTTGAAGCCCTCGGAGCGCGACCCGTCGGCGCCGCTGCTCATCGCCGAGCTGCTGAGCCAGGCCGGGCTGCCGGACGGCGTCTTCAACGTGGTGAACGGCGACAAGGAGGCCGTCGACGCACTCCTCGACAACCCCGACGTCAAGGCGGTGAGCTTCGTCGGCTCGACGCCGATCGCGCGCACCATTTACGCCCGCGGAACGGCGAACGGAAAGCGCGTGCAGGCGCTCGGCGGCGCGAAGAACCACGCGATCATCATGCCCGACGCCGACCTCGACATGGCGGTCGGCGCGCTGATGGGCGCGGCCTACGGCTCGGCCGGCGAGCGCTGCATGGCGATCTCGGTGGCGGTGCCGGTCGGCGAGGAGACCGCGAACCGGCTGATCGAGAAGCTCGTCCCGAAGATCGAGGCGCTGAAGATCGGCCCGGCCTCGGATCGCGCCTCGGAGATGGGTCCCCTCGTCACCGCGCAGCACCTGGCGAAGGTCAGGGGCTACGTCGACCAGGGCGAGAAGGAGGGCGCGAAGGTCGTCGTCGACGGCCGCCCGTTCAAGGCGCCGCAGGGCTACGAGGGCGGCTACTTCATCGGCGGCACGCTGCTCGACGACGTGACCCCCGACATGACGGTCTGGAAGGAGGAGATCTTCGGCCCGGTGCTCTCGGTCGTCCGCGCGAAGAGCTACCAGGACGCGGTCGATCTCGTTGGCCGGAGCGAGTACGGCAACGGCGTCGCGGTCTTCACCCGCGACGGCGACGCGGCCCGCGCCTTCGCCCACGACATCGAGGTCGGCATGGTCGGGGTCAACGTGCCGATCCCGGTGCCGATGGCCTTCCACTCCTTCGGCGGCTGGAAGGCGTCGCTCTTCGGCGACCACCACATGCACGGGCCGGAGGGGGTGCGCTTCTACACCCGCCTCAAGACCATCACCACCCGCTGGCCGACGGGCATGCGCGCCGAGGCCGAGTTCGTCATGCCGACCATGGGCTGACGGCCATCATCTGGCCGCCTGCCCTGCGGGCGGCCAAGCCCCGAGACGGTACGGCAAACTGATGCATTTTCATCAACGCGGTCATGTCTGCCAGCGCCGGCGTTCCATAGGCTTCGGTCGACCGCAAACGGATCCTGCGACTCAACCTGCCGGCCTGGAAGGCGGGAGACCGGCCGAACTTCCGCCGCTCGGCAGCTAGACTAGGCCCGGCGCCGCCGTGCCGCCTCGGCGATGGCGAAGCGCCGGGTAGCGACGCTCTCGGCGATCGCCGCCTTGGTCTCGAGGGTATAGTGCTCGTTCTCGATCGAGATGACGTCGTCATAGCCCACGTCGCGCAGCGCCCCGACGACCTCCAGCCAGCCGCGTCGCGAAAGGCCGTGTCCGAGCGGCACGAAGTTCCACGTCCGTCCCGGCACCGGGACCACATGGCGCGTGTCAACGGTACCGTCGACGCAAGCCTCGGGTTCGATCCGCGTGTCCTTGCGGTGAACATGATAGATGTGCTCGGCCCCCAGCGCCGGGATCGCGGCGACCGGATCGCCCCCCATCCACATCAGGTGCGACGGGTCGAAGTTCATTCCCACCGTCGGCCCCACCGCCTCGCGCAGACGGAAATAGCTGTTGGGATTTCACGCACTGCCGCCCGTGGTTCTCGACACGGAGCCGCACGCCGGCGCGCTCCGCCACGAGGCCGAGGGCTCGCCAGAACGGAATGACCCGCTCGCGCCACTGCCACTCGATCATCTCCATTGCTTCCAGCGGGCAGGACGAGGTGATCCAGTTCGGAGTCGTCTCCTCGGGCTCGCCGCCGGGGAGAGCGGGGGCGCTGGCGGACGGGCCACGACGGGTGTTCATCGGCCACGAGCTCACGCCGTACACCCGGCCGATGCTGCAGTCCGGCGTGATGACCATGGTCATCGACCAGAACCCCGAGCATCAGGCGCGCTTCGCGCTCGACGTGCTGATGCTCACCTCGGGCACGCCGAGATCCCCGATCTCCACCCGCCCTACAAATCGCCCACCCCGATCGCGATCTTCGGGCCCGAGTACCTGCCGCCGCCCTGACGGCTCACAGATTCTCCGGCGTGACGATCTCGAAAGGGACCGTCCGCTGCAGGACGAGGCCGCTGCTCGTCTGGCGGACCGCATCGATCATCGTCTGGATCAGCTGGGCCGAGGTCTGCTCCAGCGGATGGCAGAGCGCGGCGGTGATGAGACCCTCGGCAAGCCCCCGCCGCGTCTCCGGCCCGATGTCGCGGCAGACGACGCGAAAGCCGCGGCGGCGCTCCTCGGGCGTCTCGCGCAGGGCTTCGAGCACGCCCGAGATCCCGCCCCCGGCGACATACACGCCGAGGAGATCGTCCGACGCGGCCAGCAGGGCCGAGACCAGCCGATAGGCCTCCCTCGGCTCCTCGTGGGTCGGCAGGCTGTCCTCGATGGTCAGGTGCGGGGCGTGCTCGCGCATGTAGGAGCGGAAGCTCGCGTCCGAGATGTCCTGGCACTGGTAGCGGTGGTTGCCGATGAAGACCTGCACCCGCCCCGGCCGCGCCGTCGTCTGGGCGATGAACCAGGCGGCGGTGCGGCCGAGCTTCCAGTTGTCGGCGCCGACGTAGCCGGCGCGCTCGGGCGCGGACTGGTCGGTGATGTAGGCGACGACCGGCCTGCCCTGCGCGCGCAGGCTCTGGATGGTCTGGCCGACCAGCGGGTGGTCGGCCGCGACGACCGCCGCCGCGTCGCAGGCGGTGCCAAGCGCCGACAGCCGCGCGGCGATGTTCTCGGGATCGAGGCGATCGACGAACTCGACGACGGGCTCGATCTGGGCGTCGCGCCAGTCGCGCGCAACCTCCTGAATCCTGCGGCCAAAGAGCTGGTAGAGCTCGCGGCTCGACTGCTGCAGCAGGAAGCCGAACCGGTAGTGCGGCAGCGAGTCCTTGCGGCGGGAGTCGAGTACCCCGAGGCCGTAGTAGCCGATCTCCTCGGCGGCGTCGCGGACGCGCTCGATGGTCGCGGTCCGCACCGACGTCGAGCCGCCGAGGATGCGGTTGACCGTCGAGACGCTGACGCCGGCGCTCCTTGCGAGATCCGCGATCGTCGGCCGGTTCATGCGCTCCTCCCGCTATCTCAAAGGTTCAGGACACAAATGACATATTCGTTGCATTCGTGCCTTTGTTTGGTGGGACTGTCTCACAGTCGGTGGTACAAATCAACTCGCGAACGGATCGCAGCGGTTCGCGAAGGTGGGGAGGCAGACAGAACGGCGCCGGCGAGATGCCGCGAAGGCATCTTCGGTGATGCATTTCCATCAACCGCGAGATGGGCGCCTGCGCCGGACCGGCTCAGGATGTGTCCCGCGACGATCCCACAGAAGACACGCACCAACTCATGCCGGACCCATCGGCGGGCCGGCAGACAAAACTCGGAGGAAGTCCATGATCCGCATGAAGCGCATCGCCGCCGCCCTGCTCGCGTCCGCGGCGCTCGCGGCCACCGCCGGCGCCGCCCTGGCCGACGGCGCCAAAATCTTCGTCGTTGGCGGCAAGGCCGACGATCCGTTCTTCGCCATCATCAAGAAGGGCGTCGACGACGCCGCCCTCGCCGTCGAGAAGAACGGCGGCTCGGTCAGCTTCCTGCAGCTGCAGACCTACGACAACATCGGGGCCGACGCAGGCAATCTCGTGCGCACCGCGATCAACCAGGGCGCCGGCGGCATCGCCGTTCCGAACTGGGTGCCCGAGGCCGAGGACGACGCGATCAAGGCCGCCGTCGCCGCCAACATCCCGGTGATGCTCTACAACGCCGGCAACATCGACAAGGCCAAGGAGCTCGGCGCGATCAACTACATCGGCACCGACGAGGCGCTGGCCGGCGAGGCGGGCGGCAAGTATCTCTCCGAGAACGGCGCGAAGAACGTCCTCTGCGTCAACACCGTCCCGGGGGCCGCGAACCTCGAGACCCGCTGCAAGGGGATCATCGACGGGATCACCGCCGGCGGCGGCGCCGGCAAGCAGCTGCCGCTGCCGGCGACGAGCTTCGGCAACCCGACCGCGGTCGCCGAGGCGATCAAGGCGGCCCTCCTCAAGGACCAGAGCGTCGACAGCGTCATCACCATCAGCGCCGGCGACGCGGACTCCGCCGCCAACGGCATCATGCAGGCCAACGCGATGGGCCGGGTGAAGCTCGGCAGCTTCGACATGAACCAGACCGCGCTCGACCGCATCCAGCACGACGCGCAGCTCTTCGTCATCGACCAGCAGCCGTACCTGCAGGGCTATCTCGCCACCGCGACCCTCGCCTCGCACGTCGCCTTCGGCACGCAGATCCCGACGCAGCCGATCCTGACCGGCCCGGCCATCGTCGACAAGTCGAACGTCGAGGCGACGATCGCCGGCGTGAAGGCGGGCGCCCGCTGACGCTCCGCCGTCGGCCCGCGCCGGGCCGGCTCACCCCTCACGCCGACCCGGCGGGCTGCCGACGCCGCCCCGCGGGCTTCGCAAAGGACACCCCGATGATGGCCCAACCCCTTCAGAAGACCGGCAGCGCGGCGCCACCCGTGTCCGCGTCCGGCGAATTCTCCTTCGGCAGCCTGCTGCGTCGCCCCGAGAGCGGCGCCTTCCTCGGCCTCCTTTTCGTCTTCGTCTTCTTCACGATCTTCGGCGGCACCAACTTCCTCGCCCCGACCGGCGCCGCGAGCTACCTCAACGTCGCGGCCAACCTCGGCATCGTCGCCCTGCCGATCGGCCTCCTGATGATCGCCGGCGAGCTCGACATCTCGATCGGCGCGATGATCCCGGCCGGTGCGATGACGGTCGCCATCATCTCCGGCCACTACGGCGCGCCGATCATCGTCGGCATGGCCGCCTCGCTCCTCCTCGGCGTCGTCGTCGGCCTGATCAACGGCTTCCTGACCGTGCGCACCGCCGTGCCGTCGCTGATCGTCACCCTCGGCACGCTCTTCGCCATGCAGGGCCTCGTCCTCGGCCTCTCGGTGCTGCTGACCGGCACGACCTCGGTCGCGCTCTACGCCCCGAACTGGGTCAAGCTCCTCTTCGGCAGCTTCATCGCCAACAGCTTCCAGGTCATCATCTTCTGGTGGATCCTGGTCGCGCTCGCCACCTACGTCGTCATCCACATGTCGCGATACGGCAACTGGATCTTCGCCATGGGCGGCGACAAGGAGAGCGCGCGCAACGTCGGCATCCCGACCGACCGGCTGACGATCATGCTCTTCGTCGCCTCCTCGACCAGCGCCGCCTTCGTCGGCATGTGCCAGACGATCCTCTACAACTCGGCGCAGGTCTCGGGCGGCATGTCCTTCATCTTCAACGCCATCGTCGCGGTCGTCGTCGGCGGCGTGCTCCTGACCGGCGGCTTCGGCTCGGTGATCGGCATCTTCCTCGGCACGCTCACCTTCTCCATCGTCAACCAGGGCATCTACTTCACCGCCTTCGACGCCAACTGGGCGAGCCTCATCATCGGCATCCTCCTGCTCCTCGCCGTCCTGACGAACAACACCTTCCGCAAGATGGCGCTCTCCTACGCCCCGAAGAAAGGGAAGAAGTGATGGCCGCCCCGATCCTCGAGCTTCGCAACGTCAACAAGTCCTTCGGCCCGATCGACGTCCTCCACGACATCACGCTCAAGGTCGACGCCGGCGAAGTCCTCTGCCTGCTCGGCGACAACGGCGCCGGCAAGTCGACGCTCATCAAGGTGCTCTCCGGCGTGCACAAGCCGACCTCCGGCACCGTGCTGATGGACGGCAAGGAGGTGAGCTTCCCCGGGCCGCGCGAGGCCCAGGGCATGGGCATCGCCACCGTCTACCAGTTCGGCGGCACCTTCCCGCTGATGTCGATCGGGCGCTGCTTCTTCGTCGGCAACGAGCCGACGAAGAAATGGGGACCGTTCCACGTCTACGACCGGGCGAGGGCGAACGAGATCGCGGTCAAGTCGATCCGCGACTTCGGCATCACCCGCATCGACGACGGCGACCGGCTGGTCGGCGGCATGTCCGGCGGCGAGCGCCAGTCGCTCGCCATCGCCCGGGCGGTCTACTTCGGCGCCCGCGTCCTCATCCTCGACGAGCCGACCGCCGCCCTGGGCGTCAAGCAGGCGTCCCACGTCCTGCGCATCGTCCTCGAGGCGAAGAAGCGTGGCCTGGCGGTCATCTTCATCACCCACCAGGTGACGCACGCGATGGCGGTCGGCGACCACTTCGCCGTCCTCATCCGCGGCGCCGTCGCCGCGAACTTCCGCAACGGCGAGAAGACCCGCGAGGAGCTGACCGACCTGATGGCCGGCGGCGAGGCGCTCGCCGACCTCGGCGCCG
>JBDHSS010000103.1:0-8924 GCA_039808205.1 Paracoccaceae bacterium
CCGGTCAGCACCACCTCGTTGAAGCCGCGGTCGACCAGCCGGGCGACCTGGGCGATCACCGTCGCCGCCGGCACGCTGCGCGAGTTGCCGCGGCCGTAGGGGATGATGCAGAACGTGCAGCGGTGGTCGCAGCCGTTCTGCACCTCGACGTAGGCGCGCGCCCGCGTGCCGAGCCCGTCGACCAGCGGCGCCGGGCTCGTGCGCTCGGCCATGATGTCGCCGACCTCGACGCGACCCGTGCCGTCGCGCAGGCGCGCCCAGGCGTCGGGCCTGAGCTTCTCGGCATTGCCGAGAACGTGATCGACCTCGGGCATCGCGGCGAAGGCGGCCGGGTCGGTCTGCGCCGCGCAGCCGGTGACGACGATGCGGGCGCCGGGGTTGTCGCGCGCGAGGCGGCGGATCTGCTGGCGCGCCTGGCGCACCGCCTCGCCGGTGACGGCGCAGGAGTTCACCACCACCGCATCGGTGACGCCGGCGGCCGCGGCGAGGCCCTTCATCGCCTCGGTCTCGTAGGCGTTGAGCCGGCAGCCCATCGTCGCGAAGACCGGCGCCTTCATGCGAAGGCCGCCAGAAAGTCGGCCGCGAGCCGGCCCTCGAATACCAGCGCCGTCGGCCCGGTCATCCAAACCCCGTCGTCGCGCCAGTCGATGCCGAGGTCGCCACCGTCGAGCCGCACGGTGACGTTGTGGCCAGTCAGGCCGCGATGCGCGGTGACGACCGCGGCGGCGCAGGCGCCCGAGCCGCAGGCCAGCGTGATCGTGCCGCCGCGCTCCCAGACCCGCATCCGGATCATGCCGCGGTCGACGATCTCGACGATCTCGACGTTGGTGCGCTCGGAAAACAGCGGATCGTGCTCGACGCGCGGGCCGATCGCGGCGAGATCGACCGCCTCGGCGTCGGGAACGACGAAGACGCAATGCGGGTTGCCCATGCCGGCGGCGGATGGCGCGACCCCGAGCGGCGTCTCGATCGGCAGCGCGTCGAGGTCCACCTCGCGCGCGAGCGGGATCGCGCGCCAGTCGAGGACCGGCGGCCCCATGTTGACGCGGGTGAGCCCGTTCCCTGCGTCCTCGGCGCGCAGCACGCCACGGCCGGTCCGGAGCTCGAGCGCCTCGGCGCCGGCCTCCGACATCAGGAGCCGCGCGACGCAGCGCGTGGCGTTGCCGCAGGCGTCGGCGAGGCTGCCGTCGGCGTTCCAGAAATCGACCTCGGCCGCGACGCCGGCGCCGTTCCGCACCACGGCGAGCTGGTCGAAGCCGACGCCGCGGTTGCGGTCGCCGAGCGCGCGCGCCAGCGCAGCCGTCATCGGCTCGCCGCCCGAGCGGGCGTCGATCACCACGAAGTCGTTGCCGAGCCCGTGCATCTTCAGGAACCGCAGCTCCCGGGGCTGGCGCTGGCGGTGAGATTCGCCGTCCATGACGCCGCCTTATAGGCGCACGGCGCCGCCGCGACCATGCGCCTTGCGCGCAGACTTGACCCCGGCCGGTGGCCGGATCCCAATCGGCCGGCAACAGGGGGAGAGCCGATGCCGCGACCGCTCGAAGGGCTGAAGGTGCTGGAGCTCGCCCGCGTGCTGGCGGGCCCCTGGGTCGGCCAGACCCTGGCCGACCTCGGCGCCGACGTCGTCAAGGTCGAGGCGCCCGGCGGCGACGAGACCCGCGGCTGGGGGCCGCCGTTCGCCGCCGACGGCGCGGCCGGCTACTTTCACGCCTGCAACCGCGGCAAGCGCGGCATCGTGCTCGACTTCGCCGACGCGGCCGACCGGGCGCTGGCGCAGCGCCTCGCCGCGGGCGCCGACGTCGTGGTGGAGAACTTCAAGGTCGGCGGCCTCGCCCGCTTCGGGCTCGACTATCCGAGCGTGGCGGCAGCGAACCCGGGCGTGGTCTACGCCTCGATCACCGGCTTCGGCCAGGATGGTCCGCTCGCCGCGCGCGCCGGCTACGACTTCGTGATCCAGGCGATGGGCGGGATCATGGACCTGACTGGCGAGCCGGACGGGCCGCCCGAGAAGCCGGGCGTCGCCTACGCCGACCTCTTCACCGGGATGTACGGCACCGTCGCCGTGCTCGCCGCGCTGCGGCTGCGCGACCGGACGGGCATCGGGCAGTGGATCGACCTCGCGCTCTTCGACACCCAGCTTGCGGTGCTGGCGAACCAGGCGACCAACCACCTCATCGGCGGGGCGGTGCCGCGTCGGATGGGCAACGCGCATCCCAACATCGTGCCCTATCAGGTGTTCACCGCCGCCGATGGCCAGCTCGTCGTCGCCTGCGGCAACGACGGCCAGTTCCGCCGCCTGAGCCAGGGCCTCGGCCTTGCGCTGCACCAGGATCCGCGGCTCGCGGAGAACCGCGGCCGCGTTGCGCATCGCGAGGAGGTCGTCGCTGCGCTCGCCGCTCGCATTGGCGCGCTGCCGCGAGCGGAGGTGCTTGCGGTGCTCGCGGCGGCCGGCGTGCCCGCCGGGCCGATCAACACCGTGGCGGAAGCTTTCGCCGAGCCGCAGGCGGTCGCGCGCGGCGCGGTCGCCGAGATCGGCGGCTCGCGGAGCGCGCGCAGCCCGATCCGCCTCTCCGCCGCCGAGGTCGGGCCGCACTGCCCGCCGCCGCGGCTCGACGAGCATGGTGCGACCATTCGCTCCGCCCTCGCCGGAGGCGCCGCGTGGCCCCTTCTCAACCCTGGCGCGGACGGATAGGCAGGTCAGGGAACCGGGACAGAAGGGGACGTCCGATGCCGCACATCGACCTGCCGACGCGCGACGAGATCGAGGCGATCGCCTCCGAGCGCAACGATGCCTGCGTGAGCATCTATGTCTCGACCACCCCTGTCACCCAGGCGGCGCAGATCGACCGGATCGAGCTCAAGAACCTCGGTCGCGAGGCAATCCGCCAGCTCGAGGCCGCCGACATCGAGAAGCGGCGGCTCTGGCCGATCGAGGCGGCGCTCGACGAGGTGATCGCCGACGATGGCTTCTGGGCGTTCCAGGCGCACAGCCTCGCGCTCTTCCTCACGCCCGAGCGGATGCGCGCCTTCCGCCTGCCGAACCGGCTCGAGAGCCGCGTCGAGGTGTCCGACCGCTTCCACCTGAAGCCGCTGCTGCGCGCCGTCACCTTCCCGCAGAACGCCTGGGTGCTGGCGATCGGCATGGGCGCGGTGCGGCTCGTCGAGGTGACCGCCGACCTGGCGCCGAGCGAGGTGAAGGTGCCAGGACTGCCCAAGGACATGGCGGCAGCACTCGGCCGGCGCGGCCATGGCGAGCGCACCGGCGTCGGCGAGAGCGGCGAGGCGACGAGCGAGCACGCGCTCCTCGTGCGCTACGCCCGCACCGTCGACCGGGCGCTGCGCCCGGTGCTCGCCGGCCGCGACATCCCGCTGATCGTAGCCGCCGCCGAGCCGCTCGCCTCGGTCTACCGCGCGGTCTCGACCTACGGCCCGACCGCCGCCGAGGTGATCCCGGGCAGCGCCGACCAGAAGTCCGACGCCGCCCTCGCCGACGCCGCGCGCGGCGTCCTCGACCGGATCTATGCCGCCGAGCTCGAGGGCCTCGCCGGCCTCTACGCCGAGCGCGTCGGCCAGGGGCGCGCCACTGCCGATGTGGCGCAAGCCGCGCGCGCGGCGACCATGGGAGCGATCGACACCCTTGTCGTCGACATGGACGAGAGCCTGCCGGGCTTCGTCGACGCCGACGGCGGCGTGACCTTCAGCGCGGAGAACGACGCGAAGAGCTACGGCGTCGTCGACGAGATCACCCGCCGGGCGCTGCTGACCGGCGCCCGCGTCGTCTCGGGCCGCGCCGGCGACATCCCGGGCGGCGGCGCGCTCGCGGCGATCCTGCGCTACGCGGTGTGAGGCACGCTCACCCCGGGCGCAGCGTCCGGCCGAGCCCGAGCAGCAGGTCGCCGAGATCCATCAGCCGCGCGACGTAGAGGTCGTAGGCGACGAAGCCGCGCGCATCCTTCTGGCGGAGGCCCGCCTCCACGCTGTCGATGAGCGCGAGGAGCCGCCGCCGGTGCAGGCCGGTCGCGCGCTGCACCGGGTCGGACACCATCCCGGCGAAGGCCGTCGCCAGCGCCGCCACCCCCATGACCCCGGCAGTGGCGCCGGCGACGAGGCCGGCGGACGCCTGTGCCGGAAACACTCCGTACCAGAGGCTGCCGGCGGTGGCGCCGAGCGGGAAGGCGGCAATCGCCGAGCCTTGCGCCAGCGTGCCGGCAAGGACCGGCCCGAGCGCCAGCGCGCCCGGCGTCGCCTTCTGGAACGCGAGCGCGCCGGTGCCGAGCGCCATCAGCCCGGTGGTGATCTCCGCCGCGGCCGAGCGGGTGCCGGCATAGCCGGTCAGCGCCGCCTCGAGCCGCGCGCGGAAGCCAGGCTCATCGGCGTGCGCCGCCGCCAGCCGCCCCGCCTCGGCGAGCATCGCCTGCGCCCGCGGATGCGCGAGGATCGCCTGCGCCAGGCCATCGTCGCGCGACACCCGTCCGCCGTCCTCGCACGGCAGGCGCAGCAGATCAGTCATGATGCGCCAGCGCAGCTCGCGCGCAACCGCGGTCTCGAGCAGGAGCTCCCGGTCGAGGAACCGCGCGGCGCCCGGTTGCCCGAGCCCGCGCGCGGCGCCGGCGCCGAGCCGCAGCAGCACCTGCGGCACCGCCAGCGCGACGTTGGCCGGCGCTTTCAGCAGGTCCCAGCCGAGCGCCTGCCGATGCAGCCGGGCCGAGCCCGCCACCGAGAAGTTCGCGTCGACGAAGCCGTCGACGCGGCCGCGGCAGGCCTCGAAATGCGCGCGTGCCGCCTCGGCGACGATCGCGTCGGCCTCCTCGCGCAGCAGCGTCGGCGTCTGGTGTGGCATCGGCCAGCCCTCCCTTCGCGGGTGAGATGGGCAGTCGTCGTCCGGGCGCAAGCGCGCCGGCTGCGGACGTGCGGCGTTCCGCCGACCGCGCGCCCCCCTTGTGTCCGGTTCGCTTCACCCGAGGGACGACGTTCGCGCCGTCTCTCGACAGCCGGCCGCCGTTCGGCCACGATCCGGGCCCCCCGGAGGTGCCGATGACCGAAAAGCCGCCCGTCCTGTTCCTGCATGGCGCCTTCACCGGCCCGGAGATGTGGACGCGCCTGCTCGCGGCCTGGTTCGCGGGCCGCGGCCACGCCGTCGCGACGCCGCGGCTCGCCGATCCGTTCGCGCTCCGGCCCGCGCGGCTCAGGGACTACGTGCGGCGGGCGCTCGACGCCGCCGACGGTCTCGGCGCGCCGCCAATCGTCATCGGCCACTCGCTCGGCGGCCTCGTCGCCCAGCACGTCGCGGCGCGGCGCCGCGTCGCCGGGCTCGTGCTCCTGTCCTCGCCCGGACCAGCGGGGCTCGGGCCCTCGCTCTGGCAGCTCTCGGCCGGCGCGCCCGAGGTTCTCGCCACGCTCATCGTCTCGCAGGCCGGCGGGGCGGCGCTCGTGCGCATCGAGGCGGTGCGGCGGGCGCTCTTCACCGAGACGACGCCCGACGCCTGGATCACCGACGTCATGCTGCCCTTCACGCAAGAGAGCCCGCTCGCGCTCCTCGACGGGCTGGCGTGGGATCTGCCTGCGTGGTTCATGGTGCGGCCGACGCCGGTCCTGGCGCTCCTCGGCGACCGAGACGCCTTCGTTCCGATCACCGATCTCTGGTCGACAGCACTCGCCTACGGCGCCGAGACCGCGCTCCTGCGCGGCTTCGGCCACGGTCTGCCGATTGATCCGCGCTGGAAGTCGGTCGCCTGGCGGATAAACGCCTGGATCGACGAGCGGCGCATCGGCGTCGCGCCCCGGCAACACTCCGCCACGGTTTCCTGAAGCCGCGCGCCTTTCTCCTTGATTTCTGCTCACGTTTTGCCGTTCATCGCTCACGCAGGCAGCAGCGGGGCACGGCTCTACGTTGATGATCGGGCTCAATCCCGTCCTCCACTGGCAGGATCTCGTCCCCGCCGCGGTCGCGGCGGCGGCGCTCAGCCTTGCGCTCTGCCTCGTCCTCGTGCTGACCCGCGGCTGGCACGGCCACCTGACCAACGACGGGACCGGCGGGGTGCAGAAATTCCACCTGGTGCCGACGCCGCGCATCGGCGGGCTCGCCCTTGCGCTCGCCTACTGGCTGGCGGTGCCGGCGCTGCCGCGCGAGCTCCGCGAGATCTGGGTGCTGATCGGCCTCGCCGGGGTGCCTGCGCTCGCCGCCGGTCTCTGCGAGGATCTGACGCGCCGCGTCGGCGTGCGCACGCGGCTTCTCGCGACGATGGGCGCGGGCGTCTTCTTCGCGCTCCTGACCGGCTACACCATGCACGAGGTCGACTTGCCCGGGGTCGACTGGCTCCTGTCGTTCTACGCGGTCGCGCTCGTCTTCACCGGCTTCGCCATGGGCGGCGTCGCCAACGCGATCAACATTATCGACGGCTTCAACGGCCTCGCCTCGGGGTCGCTGCTCATCATGCTCGCGACCTTCGCCTTCGTCGCGTATCAGGTGAACGACGATCTCGTCTTTGCCCTGGCGCTGCTCTGGGGCGCGCTGGTGCTCGGCTTCTTCCTGGTGAACTTCCCGCTCGGCAAGCTCTTCCTCGGCGACGGCGGCGCCTACTTCACCGGCTTCCTCTTGGCGACGCTCGGCGTGCTCCTGCCGGCGCGCAACCCCGAGGTCTCGGCCTGGAACGCCATCCTGATCTGCGCCTATCCGGTGATCGAGACGCTCGCCTCGATGCGCCGCAAGTCGCGCCGCGTCGGCCACAGCGTCGGCCAGCCCGACCGCGTGCACTTCCACATGCTGGCGCATCGCCGCTATGCGCGGCGAATCGTGCGCGCGCGCCACGCCGCCCACCTGCGCAATCCGGCGACCAGCGTCGTCACCTGGCTGCTGCCGATCCTGACCGCGGTCTTCGCCGGCATCGCCTGGGACAGCGCCGTGGCCAGCGCCTTCTTCTTCTTCGTCACCGTCTTCGTCTACGGCCAGCTCTACCGGGTGATGTCGCTCAACGCGCCCAACCTGCCGCTCGGCCTCGCCCGGCTGCTCTGAGGCGCGCGCTACACATTCCGTTTCCGATCATGTCAGCCGCCGGCAGCCGACGCACGCCGCCAACCCGGCGGCCGATCGCCGACGAGCCGCTGCACCCCTGGAAATGTCAATCGGTTACGGACCTGCGCCGCCCCTTGCCGGCCCGGTGGAGTCAAGCGAAACCCGCGCCTCCTCGCCGGGTTTTGATTATTGCAGGGCAACATCGGCCTGTTGCCGGCGAGGCCCTTCCGGCATAATCAGCCGCAATCGGGCAGATGAAGAACACAAACGATGCAACACGGGGCCGCTCCGACGTTCCATGTCGGAGTCATCATGGATGGCAACGGCCGCTGGGCCGAGGCGCGCGGCTTAGCCCGCCTCGCCGGGCACGCGCGCGGCGCGCGCCGGGTCAGCGACATCGTCAAGGCGTGCCCCGCGCTCGGCGTCACCCACCTGACGCTCTATGCCTTCTCGACCGAGAACTGGCGGCGCCCGCTGGCCGAGGTCGACGGGCTGATGCGGATCTTTCACCAGTATATCCAGGTCAAGATGACGGGTCTCCGCCGCAACGAGGTGCGCGTGCGCTTCCTTGGGATGCGGCACCGCCTGCCGCAACCCCTGCGCGAGCTGATGACCCGTCTCGAGGACGAGACCCGCGCCTGCCGCGGCCTCAACCTCTCGATCGCCATCGACTACGGCGGACGCGACGAGCTGACGCGGGCGGTGCGCGAGCTGTCGCACCTCGTCGCCGCCGGCGAGCTGCCGCCGGCGGCGATCTGCGAGACGCGCCTCGCGCAGGCGCTCGACACCCGCGACCTGCCCGATCCCGACCTCATCATCCGCACCTCGGGCGAGGTCCGGATCTCGAACTTCCTGCTCTGGCAGGGGGCGCACGCGGAATACGACTTTCCGGAGACCGCCTGGCCGGACTTCACCGTCGAGCACTTCGCCGAGCTCGTCGAGGCGCATCGCGCCCGCCGCTTCGCGGCCGACACCCCGGAGCCGCCGGCCGCCGCCGCCCGCCCCTGACGACGGCGCACGCCCGGATGCTCCGAGACGGCTGGCGCTCGGCCGCGTCGCTGGGATAGCGTGCGCCCCGGAAATCGCGTTGCAGGAGAGGTCGCCCGTGCTCGCACCCACCGTTGTCACGCACGAGAGCAAGCCGCTGCCGGACGATCCCGACTGGTGGCGCGGCGCCGTCATCTACCAGATCTATCCGCGGTCGTTCCAGGATTCCAACCACGACGGCGTCGGCGACCTCGCCGGGATCATCCACCGCCTGCCCTACGTGGCGGCACTCGGGGTCGACGCGATCTGGATCTCGCCGTTCTTCCCGTCGCCGATGCTCGACTTCGGCTATGACGTGATGAACTACCGCGACGTCGACCCGATGTTCGGCACCCTCGCCGACTTCGACGCGCTGATCGCCCGCGCGCACGAGCTCGGCCTCCGGGTGATGATCGACCTCGTGCTCAGCCACACCTCCGACCAGCACCGCTGGTTCCGCGAGAGCCGCGGCAGCCGCGACAACGCGAAGGCCAACTGGTACGTCTGGGCCGACGCCAAGCCCGACGGCACTCCGCCGAACAACTGGCTGTCGATCTTCGGCGGCTCGGCCTGGGAGTGGGACAGCGAGCGCCTGCAGTACTATCAGCACAACTTCCTGCGCGAGCAGCCCGATCTCAACTTCCACGAGCCCGAGGTCCAGGACGAGCTGCTCGCCGTCGCGCGCTTCTGGCTCGAGCGCGGGGTGGACGGCTTCCGGCTCGACACCATCAACTTCTACTTCGCCGACGAGGAGCTGCGCGACAATCCGGTGCTGCCGGAGAACCAGCGCGACTATTCGACCGCGCCCGAGGTGAACCCCTACAACTGGCAGGAGCATCTCTACGACAAGAGCCGGCCGGAGATGATCGGCTTCCTGCACCGGCTG
>JBDHSS010000104.1:0-8807 GCA_039808205.1 Paracoccaceae bacterium
ACGAGATCGTCGCCGGCGCCGGCCCGCACCAGGTCGGCGCCGCCGGCCGCGGCGATGCGGTCGTCGCCACCGAGCCCGTAGACGCGATCGCCGAAGCCGGTCGCGGCAAAGCGGTCGGCGTGCGCGGTGCCGCCGATGCCGGGAACGCCGGTCGGGTCGGCGACGGCGCCGAACCAGACGAAGTAGGCCGGGCCGCCATAGGGCCCGGGCCCCGGCGAGGTGTCGAGGCCGACGCCGATCGCCTTAAAGTCAATGTGGGAAAAGCCGCCGGTCTCGGTCAGGACCGCGTTGTGACCGGGCGAGGCTTTCCAGCCGGCCAGCGCCTCGGCGCCGCTCGCCTGGCCGGCGGCGGCGATCTCGTAGCCGTTCGAGGGGTAGCCGGTGCCGAGCCGCGCCGGTGCGCGCCACATCACCTCGGGGTCGCGGCCGTCGGCGTAGTAGAGCGCATCGCTCCAGCTGTGCAGGTTGGTGCCCGCCGGCAGCTTCAGCCCGGCGGCCCAGATGTTCTCGCGCACGTCGATGACGTGGCGACCGGCAGTCGCCGACAGCGCCTTCGAGAGCGGCAGCGCGCCAAGGCCGACGCTGGCGCGATAGTCGAGGATCGCGTGGTAGAGCGCGAGCTCGTCGAGGCTGATGCTGTCCTGCCGCGTCGGGTGGTTGAGGCGAGCGACGAAGGCCATGGCTAGAGCATTGCCGGCACGACCTGATCCGGCGGCCGGTGGCCGTCGGCGAAGGTCTTGATGTTGATGATGACCTTCTCGCCCATCTCCAGCCGCCCCTCGATCGTCGCCGAGCCCATGTGCGGCAGCAGCAGCACGTTCGGCAGGTCGCGCAGGCGCGGGTTGATGTCGTGGCCCTTCTCGTAGACGTCGAGCCCGGCGCCGCCCAGCTCGCCCGCGCGCAGCATCCGCGTCAGCGCGTTCTCGTCGATCACCTCGCCGCGCGCGGTGTTGATGATGTAGGCGTCGCGCTTCATCAGCTTCAGCCGCCGGGCGTTCATCAGGTGGAAGGTCGAGGGGGTGTGCGGCACGTTGATCGAGAGGATGTCGATTCGCGCCAGCATCTGGTCGAGGCTCTCCCACCAGGTGGCGCCGAGCTCGGCCTCCACGTCGGGATGGAGGCGCCGGCGGTTGCTGTAGTGGATGACGAGGCCGAAGGTCTTTGCCCGCCGGGCGATGGCGCGGCCGATGCGGCCAAGGCCGAGGATGCCGAGGTTCTTGCCGGCGATGCGGTGCCCCATGAGCGCGGTCGGGCTCCAGCCTTCCCACTCGCCGCGCTGCATCATCACCGCCCCTTCCGGCAGGCGGCGCGGCACGGCGAGGATCAGCGCCATGGCCATGTCGGCGGTGTCCTCGGCGAGGACGCCCGGGGTGTTGGAGACGGTGATGCCGCGCTGCAACGCGGTCGCCACGTCGATGTGGTCGAAGCCCGCGCCGTAATTGGCGATCAGCCGGAGCCGCGGCCCGGCCTGGGCGAGCAGGCGCTGGTCGATGCGATCGGTGATCGTCGGGACGAGGACGTCGGCGTCGCGCATGGCGCGGGCGAGCGCCTCGGTCGACATCGGCTCGTCGGTGGCGTTCAGCACCACGTCGAAGAGCTCGCGCATGCGCGCCTCCACCGGCTCGGGCAGGCGGCGGGTCACGACGACGCGGGGCTGGTCGGGCATGCGATTTTCCAGTTTGTCGGTGCGAGGAAGCGCGGTATTCTCCGGCGCAAGATACTTGCACGGGCGGGTCTGAGAGATCCAGACACTTCCCGGCACCGGGCAGTCGAGCAGGAACCTTGGCCATGGCCGTTCAGCATTCTCGTCGGGCGGGCGCCCTCGCGCTCGCCTTCGTTCTCCTCGCCCAGGCGGCCCTTGGCTCGGAGGCGGCGGCTCAGCCGGCCGGGGCCGCGGCGACGGTGGGCAGCGTCACCAACCTGCCGCTGCCGCGCTACGTGTCGATGCGGGCGGAGACCGC
Organism: Paracoccaceae bacterium; assembly: GCA_039808205.1. GTDB lineage: Bacteria > Pseudomonadota > Alphaproteobacteria > Rhodobacterales > Rhodobacteraceae > Amaricoccus. The sequence continues at coordinate 1,962 of JBDHSS010000104.1, forward strand.
GAACGCGCGCCGCGGCCCGAGCCTCGACCAGCGGGTCGACTGGGAGTTCGTGCACCGCGGGTTGCCGCTTGAGATCACCGCCGAATACGGCCAGTGGCGGCGCGTCGAGGACGCCGACGGCATGGGCGGCTGGGTGCACCACGCGCTCTTGTCGGGCGTGCGCACCGCGCTCGTCACCACCGCCGGCCCGGTGCCGCTCCGGTCAGGTCCGGGCGAGGGCACGGCAGTGCGCGCGATGGCCGAGCCCGGCGCGATCGGCCGGCTCGACGCCTGCGAGCGCGACTGGTGCGAGATCGCCGCCGGCGGCGTGTCGGGCTGGCTGCCGCGGACGGCGATCTGGGGCGTGGCAGTGGACGAGACGATCGAGTAGGGCGGGAGGCTGGCACAACGATGCCGTTGCCGACGGATTTGGCGCGTGACAAGTTCGTCCGCATTCGCCCCACCCGGAGCGGATGCGCCGCGGCGCATCCGCCGGGGCGAACGCGGGCGGATTGGCACTGTCGGGAATGCGTTACCCCCCCTTGCCCTGCGTATCCTGCGCTCCGGGCAACGGCCCGGCAAACGCATGCGTTTGCCTGTCGAGCCGGCACTCGCGGCGCCAAGGCGCCGCTTCGGTCGCTGGTACGCACGCGAGCGGCCGGGAGTCGGTTAAGAGGGGACGCCTGCCCTCAGTCCTGGACGCGGCGGAGCCGGATCACCACGTCGATGCGGTCGAGCTCGGCGCCTTCGGGGATCAGCGGCGCGCGGCAGAGGCGGACGGCGTGGTTCGGCGCGTCGGTCAGGCTGCCGTCGTGCTCCCAGTAGTAATGCGGGTGCTGCTCGACGCGGGTGTCGAAGTAGGTGCGGGTGCCGTCGACCGTCACCTCGTTCATCAGCCGCGCCTGGCAGAAGGCGCGCAGCGTGTTGTAGACCGTGGCGAGCGACACCGGGCAATCCTGCTGCGCGGCGGCGGCGTGCAGGCCCTCGGCGGTGACGTGGCGATCGCAGCCGTCGCCGACGAGCAGCTCGGCCAGCGCCAGCCGCTGGCGCGTCGGCCGCAGCCCGCCACCGGTCAGCCACGCCGTCGCGCGCAGCCGGGACAGCCGCTGATCTGGGGAGTTGGCAAGCTGCATTGGCGGGCTCGTTCCTTGCGATCAAGCGACAGATAGCCAGAAGCGGACGGAATTTCCAGTGCTTCGCGCAGCAAGGGCTCCCGAGGCGCGAGCCGGCGCGCCCGCGGGAACCGGAGCCGGCACGGGGCCTTGCGCCGGCGGCGGCGCGGGTGCTAGAGGTCGCGCGACGCCACCGGCGGGGGAGGCCGGGCCCACGATGACCGACATTCGCCGATGACCGACATTCGCCGATGAACGACCGGCCGACGCACTTCGACCTCGAGGCGTTGATGACCTGCGCCCGCGGCGAGATGTTCGGGCCGGGCAACCCGCAGCTGCCGTCGCCGCCGATGCTGATGATGGATCGGGTGACGTCGATCTCCGCCGATGCCGGCGCTCACGGCAAGGGGCACGTTACCGCCGAGTTCGACATCCGGCCCGACCTCTGGTTCTTCCAGTGCCATTTCATCGGCGACCCGGTGATGCCGGGCTGCCTCGGGCTCGACGCGCTCTGGCAGCTGACCGGCTTCAACCTCGGCTGGCGCGGCATGCAGGGGCGCGGCCGCGCGCTCGGCGTCGGCGAGGTGAAGTTCACCGGCATGGTCACGCCGAAGGTGAAGCTCGTCGAATACACGGTTGATTTCACCCGCGTCATCGACCGCAAGCTGAAGCTCGGCATCGCCGACGGGGTGATGAAGGCCGACGGCGAGACGATCTACACCGCCACCGACATGAAGGTTGGCCTCTTCACCGACTGAGAGGGAGGGACGCGCCATGCGCCGCGTCGTCATCACCGGAATCGGCATCGTGTCCTCGATCGGCAATGACGCCGAGGAGGTGGCCGCCTCGCTGAAAGCGGGCCGCTCCGGCATCAGCTTCGCCCCGGAATACGCCGAGCACGGGTTTCGCAGCCAGGTCCAGGGCCGCCTGCGCATCGACGTCGCCGAGCACGTCGACAAGCGGCAGCTGCGCTTCATGGGCGATGGTGCTGCCTATGCCTTCATTGCCATGCGCCAGGCGATCGCCGATGCGGGCCTCGAGGAATCCGACGTGTCGAACGAGCGCACCGGGCTCATCGCGGGCTCCGGCGGGCCGTCGACGAGGAACATGTTCGAGGCGCACCAGACGGTGATCGAGAAGGGCAGCCCGAAGCGGATGGGCCCGTTCATGGTCACGCGGTGCATGTCGTCGACGGTCTCGGCCTGCCTCGCGACGCCGTTCAGGATCAAGGGGCTCAACTACTCGATCACCTCGGCCTGCTCGACCTCCGCCCACTGCATCGGCTCGGGCGTCGAGCAGATCCAGTTCGGCAAGCAGGACATCGTGTTCGCCGGCGGCGGCGAGGAGCTCGACTGGACGCTCTCGTGCCTGTTCGACGCGATGGGGGCGATGAGCACGCGCTACAACAACGACCCCGAGCGCGCCTCCCGCGCGTTCGACGCCGACCGCGACGGCTTCGTGATCTCCGGCGGGGGCGCGATCGTGGTGCTGGAGGAGCGCGAGCACGCGCTGGCGCGGGGTGCGCGGATCTATGCCGAGGTGACGGGCTACGGCGCAACCTCGGACGGGCACGACATGGTGGCGCCCTCGGGCGTCGGCGGCGAGCGGGCGATGCGGCTCGCGCTCGCCACGCTGCCCGAGGGGCGGCGGGTCGGCTACATCAACGCGCACGGCACCTCGACGCCGATCGGCGACGTCTCCGAGGTCGAGGCGGTGCGGCGGGTGTTCGGCGAGGGCATGACCCCGCCGATCAGCTCGACCAAGTCGATGACCGGGCACAGCCAGGGCGCGGCCGGGGCGCAGGAGACGATCTATTCGCTCCTGATGCTGCGCGACGACTTCATCGCGCCGTCAATCAACGTCGAGACGCTGGATCCGGCGATCCGGCCCGGCGAGATCGCCACAAGCCGGGTGGACAATGCAGGACTCGACACCGTGATGACGAACAGCTTCGGCTTCGGCGGCACCAACGCCTCCCTGATCCTGAGCCGTCATGCCGGGTGAGCCGGTCGCGGGCCAGCTCCTCAAGGGCAAGCGGGCGCTGATCCTTGGCGTCGCCAACGACCACTCGATCGCCTGGGGCATCGCGCGATCCTTCGCCGCGCAGGGGGCGGAGCTCGGCTTCACCTATCAGGGCGAGGGCTTCGGGCGCCGGGTGATGCCGCTGGCCGAGAGCGTCGGCGCGCGGATGATCGAGCCGGCGGACGTGCAGGACGCGGCCTCGCTCGACGCGCTGTTTGAGCGGGTGCAGCAGGTCTGGGGCGGCCTCGACATCCTCGTCCATGCGATCGCGCACTCCGACAAGGCCGAGCTCGACGGCCGGTTCCTCGACACCAGCCGGTCGAACTTCCTGCGCACGCTCGACATCTCCTGCTACAGCCTCGTGGAGCTGACCCGGCGCGCGGCGCCCTTGATGCCGCGCGGCGGCTCGGTCCTGACGCTGACCTACATCGGCGCCCAGCGGGTGACGCCGCACTACAACGTCATGGGCGTCGCCAAGGCGGCGCTGGAGAGCTCGGTGCGCTATCTCGCCAACGACCTCGGGCCGGACGGCATCCGGGTGAACGCGATCAGCCCCGGCCCGATGCGCACGCTCGCGGGCGCCGCGATCGCCGGCGCGCGCAAGGTCTACAACGTGACCGAGCGCAACGCGCCGATGCGGCAGAACGCCTCGCTCGCCGGGGTCGGCGGCACGGCGGTCTTTCTCGCCTCCGATCTCGCGCAGGCGGTGACTGGCGAGGTGGTCTTCGTCGACGGCGGCTTCCACGTCCTCGGGATGGCGCAGCCGGAATTCCTGTAGGCGGCGGCGCCGCCGCCCAACCGCATCTTTCCCCGATCCCGAGCGAGGCGCGCATGACCTTCACCACCTCCGACGGCCTGAAGCTCGCCTGGCAGGAGGAGGGCGCGGGCCTGCCCGTGCTCTGCCTGCCCGGGCTCACCCGCAACGCGGCCGACTTCGACGAGCTCGCCGCGGCGCTCGGCGGCCGCTACCGCTTGATCCGGCTGACGCTGCGCGGGCGCGGCAGGTCGGATCGCGATCCCGACTGGAAGAACTACTCGGTGCCGGTCGAGGCGCGCGACGTCGTCGAGTTCCTCGACTTTCTCGGGCTGCCGAAGGTCACGGTCGTCGGCACCTCGCGCGGCGGCATCATCGCGATGCTGCTCGCGGCCACGGCGAAGGACCGGCTGGCCGGCGTGCTCCTCAACGATGTCGGCCCGGTGATCGACCCCGAGGGCATCGCCAACATCATGAGCTATCTCGGCATGGCGCCGAAGGTGAGAACCCATGCCGAGGCGGCCAAGGCGCTGGAGGCGCGCATCGGCGCGCGCTTTCCGAACCTCACGCCGGCGAAGTGGCTGAGCCTTGCCGAGCGCTGGTTCGACCAGGGGCCGGACGGCCTCGTCCTCAACTACGACCCGCGGATCCGCGAGGCGCTGGAGGCGGCGTCGGGTCCGGCGGTTGACATGTGGCCGCTTTTCGACGCGCTGGCCGGGCTGCCCGTCGCGGTGGTGCGCGGGGCGAATTCCGACCTGCTGTCGGCCGAGACCGTCGCCGAGATGGCGCGCCGGCATCCGGGCCTGATCGTGGCCGAGGTGCCTGAGCGCGGCCATGTGCCGTTCCTCGACGAGCCGGAGGTGCAGGCGGCCTTTGCCGAGCTGATGGCCGAGGTGGCGGTGGCGTGACCGACATCGCGGCGATTCGGGCCGCCGCCGCCCGCGCCCGCGGCATCCTGCGCACGCCGCTTCTCGCCTCGCCGACGCTCGACCGGCTTGCGGGGCGCCGGGTGCTGGTCAAGGCCGAATGCCTGCAGGTCACGGGGTCGTTCAAGGCGCGCGGCGGCTGGGCCGCCATCTCGGCGCTGACGCCGGACGAGGCGCGGCGCGGGGTGCTCGCGTTCTCCTCCGGCAACCACGCGCAGGGCATCGCCTGGGCGGCGGCGGCGTACGGCGTGCCCGCAACGATCCTGATGCCGTCGGACGCGCCCGCGTTGAAGATCGAGCGCACGCGCGCGCTCGGGGCCGATGTGGTGCTTTACGACCGGGCCACCGAGGACCGCGACGCGATCGGGGCGTGGCTGGCGGCGGAGCGCGGGCTGACGCCGATACCGCCGTTCGACCACCCGCAGGTGATCGCCGGGCAGGGCACGGTGGGACTCGAGCTCGCCGAGGACGCGGCGGCGGCGGGCGTCGAGCGGGCCGACGTGCTCGTCCCCTGCGGCGGCGGCGGGCTGGCCGCCGGGATCGCGCTGGCGCTCGAGGCGACCGCGCCCGGCCTCCGCGTGCGCACGGTGGAACCGGCGGGCTTCGACGACATGGCGCGGTCGCTGGCGGCGGGGCGGTGCTTGCGCAACGCCGCGGCCACCGGGTCGATCTGCGACGCCATCCTGACGCCGCAACCCGGGAACCTGACGCTGCCGGTCCTGGCGCGGCTCGCCGGGCCGGGCATCGCGGTGAGTGATGCGGCAGCACTCCGGGCGATGGCGGCGGCCTTCGGCCACCTCCGGATCGTGCTTGAGCCCGGCGGCGCGGTGGCGCTGGCGGCCGCGCTCTTTCACGGCGCGACCCACGGCGACGCGGTGATCTGCGTCGCCTCGGGCGGCAACGTCGCGCCCGAGCGCTTCGTCGAGGCACTCGCTGTCGCCTGAGCCGCGCGGGGCGGGGTCAGCGCCGGGCGAGGCGGAACGCCTCCGCCGCGATCCATCCCGCGGCGAGCGCGAGGCCGACGGCGAAGAAGCCGTAGAGCAGCGGTTCGTTCTTCGAGAGGTTGTAGAGCCAGCGCTCGAGGCCGGTCTTGGCGACCACGATCGTCGTCGTTGCCGTGCTCACCACCGTGCGGTCGCGCACCAGGAAGAACTGCGCGGCATAATCGCCTTCGACAAGGTTCGCGGGCATCCGGATCCGGGTCTGGAACAGCGTGTCCTCGGACAGGATCACGCCCTCGTCGAGCTGGGTGTAGATGCCCTTTTCCTCGCGCAGCCGCACCACGGCGTCGGTGAACGGCTGGGTATCGGCGATGGTGTCGCTGCCGCCCACCATGCGCACCGCCTGGTCCATGCCGATGCCGTAGCGCAGCCGGTCGGTCGCATCGAGCAGGTCGTTGACGGGCCGGGTCGAGGTGATGGCGTAGAAGCTCGGCGCCTGCCGCACCTTGAGCGTCTGGGTGTTGACCCAGATGCCGAGCACCCGCTCCTTGCGCCGCACCGTGACCTGCCGCGGCGGCCCCTTGATGGTGATGATGACATCGAGCGGCCCCGCCCCCGGCGCGATCGGCGCGTCGCGGCGGATGGCGCCGAAGACGAAGAGGTCGGAGCCGTCGAACCTGGCGTTGAGCGCGATCTTGTCGGTCGACATTCCGGTGACCACCGTCTCCTCGGCCAGCGCCGGTGCGGCGAGGAGGACGAGGAGCGCCAGCAGCCGCAGCATCAGCGCGTCGTCAGGTTGAAGAGGTCGCTCGGCGGCAGCACCAGGTCGAGCGCGAGCTTGAGGCAGACCCCGACGACCAGGAGCGCGAGCAGGATGCGCAGCTGCTCCGCCCGGAGCCGCGCTGCCAGCACGACGCCGATCTGCGCGCCGATGACGCCACCGACGAGCAGGATTACCGCGAGCAGCACGTCGACGCTGCCGCTCTGCAGCGCGTGCAGGATCGCGGTGAAGGCGGTGACGAACAGGAACTGGAACACCGAGGTGCCGACGACGACCTTGGTCGGCATCCCGATCAGGTAGATCATCGCCGGCACCATGATGAAGCCGCCGC
>JBDHSS010000105.1:0-8802 GCA_039808205.1 Paracoccaceae bacterium
CGTGGTCTTCGTCGACGAGCTGCCGCGCAACACCATGGGCAAGGTGCAGAAGAACCTGCTGCGCGAGCGGTTCGCCGACCTCTACCGCGGCTGATCGCATGGACCTTCGGCGGCGCGCCGCCGGTCCCAATCGCCTCGCGACAGTTCCTGCGCCGTTCAGGTGGACACGCATCACGACGGCATTACTTGGCACACGATCGCACCGACGGGCAGCCGCCGTCCTCGAGAAGGGAACCCAACGATGCCGCATTCCGATCAGACCGATGGCCAGTGGTGGATCAACGATCAGACGCCCGACAATCCCTATGGCAAGAGCGAGGATTACCAGTCGTTTCTCGACTATCTGGGCGCCCTCGGCCGCAGTCTGACGCCGGAGATCGCCGCGGGAACACTGCGGGTCAACGTGACCGAGCTCAACGACCATCCCGAGTACAAGGCGGCCGCGATCGGTGCGCTCACCATGTGGTCGTCGGTCACGCCGCTCAAGTTCGAGATCGTCGATGATGCGGCCTTCGATCCCGCGACCGACTGGATCGAGGTGGTCAGCCCCGAGCTCGGCGAGGAGGACGACGGCAGCGCCTACTCGGCCAACCGCTACGTCAGCATCGGCCAGCGCTTCCACGACACCGAGCCCGACAAGACGAGCATCGGCGGCTATGTCTTCGACTCGTTCATCCACGAGTTCGGGCACGAGTTCGGCCTGAACCATCCGGGCCTCTACAACTACAGCGGCCCGGGCGGCGTGCAGATCAGCTATCTGAACAATGCGACCTGGATCTACGACCGCCAGCAATACAGCGTCATGTCCTACTTCGACGGCATCGACGTCGGCGCGACCAGCCGCTGGTCGGCGGCGACGCCGCTCATCGCCGACATCGAGGCGGTCATCCGCCGCTTCTTCTCCACCGTCGATGATGACGGCGTGCGCAGCTACCAGCACATCGACCTCAACACCGGCGACAACCTCTATGGCTTCGGCAGCACGCAATTCGGCTATCGGCTGACCACCTCGGGCCCGCAGCACGACGTGGGCTTCGTGATCCACGACACCGGCGGCAGCGACACGATCGACTTCTCGGGCTCGACCGCCAGCACCATCCTCGACCTGCGCGCCGGGCAGTTCTCGAGCGTCAATGGCCACGCCGACAACGTGTCGATCTTCGCCGGCCACAACGCCCGCGCGAGCGACTACACCATCGAGACCGGCATCGGCAGCCGCTTTGCCGACGTCCTGATCGGCAACGGCGGCGCCAACATCCTCGACGGTCGCGGCGGCGGCGATCGCATGGCCGGGAACGGCGGCGACGACGTCTATTTCGTCGACTCGGTTCACGACATCGTCCGCGAGAAGGCCGGCGGCGGCGACGACACGGTGATCCTGCTCTCCAGCGCCCTGAAGATCCGGCACATCGCCAACGTCGAGCACATCCTTTACGTCGACGACGCGACGCAGCGTCCCATCGCCCACGGCAGCGGCATCGCGGCGCTCGCCGCCATCGCCGGCGCCGGCGTTCTCCTCGGCGGCAACGGCGACGACACCCTCGACGGCGGCGGCGGGGCCGACGTGATCCTCGGCCGCGGCGGCGACGACCGGCTGGTCGGCGGCCGCGACTCGCTGGCGAGCCGCGACATCAACAACACGATCCCCATCGACGAGCTCGCGGACCAGACCGAGAGCAACGACGGCAACGACACGCTGTTCGGCGGCCGCGGCGACGACGTGCTGCTCGGCGGGCAGGGCGACGACATCCTGCACGGCGGCCGCGGCGACGACACGCTGAGCGGCCAGGCCGGCGTCGACGTGTTCCGCGGCGGCGCCGGCGTCGACACCGTCGACTATAGCCACGAGAGCCCGTTCCAGCTCTTGGTCAATCTCGACACCAATCTCGCCAGCGGCGGCACCGGCTCGGGCGACACCTTCTACTCGATCGAGAACCTGATCGGCTCCGACGACCGCATCGACCGCTTCATCGGCACCGCGGCGGCGAACCACTTCTGGGGCCAGGGCGGCGGCGACTACTTCAGCGGCGGCGGCGGCAACGACATCCTCGACGGCGGCAGGGACGGCGACATCATCTATGGCGAGGCCGGCAACGACACGGTGATCGGCGGCTCGGGACAGGACTACCTCGACGGCGGCGCTGGCACCGACACGGTGGTCTACGCCGGCAGCCCCGACGGCGTGACGATCGACCTCGCCAGCGGCACCGCGCGCGGCGGCGACGGCGACGGCCCGGTGCAGATCGTCGGCCGGGGTGCCGCGATCCGCCACGACGTGCTGGCGGGCTTCGAGAACGCGGTCGCCTCGGCGCACGATGACCACCTCATCGGCACCGCGCAGGTCAACCTGCTCCTCGGCGGCGCCGGGGACGACACGCTGACCGGCGGCGGCGGTGCCGACCGGCTGAACGGCGGGAGCGGCAGCGACACCGCGGACTACGCCGACGCCGCAGGCGGCGTCCGGCTGAACCTCGCGGGCGGCAGGTCCGGCGGCGACAGCTACGTCTCGATCGAGAACCTCGCGGGCTCCGGGCAACACGACCACCTGTCCGGCAATGGCGCCGGCAACGTGCTGACCGGCCAGGGCGGCAGCGACGCGATCGCCGGCCACGGCGGCGACGACGTCCTGCTCGGCGATTTCGCCTATCAGGGCGAGGCGCCGCCACGGCCGGGCATGGGGAGCGGCTATGCCACGCTGGGGCCGGATGCGACCAACAACTCGATCCCGACCGCCTTCGACGTCTCCGACAACTTCTCGCTGGCAAGCGATCCCGACATCGCCGATTCGACCACGCTCCTGCACACCACGGTCGATGCCGTGGGCAACGGCCGCGGCGGCTTCTACAAGGTCACGCTCGCGGCTGGCACGGTCATCACCGTCGACATCGACGGCATCGCCGACCCCGACGTGCACGACAGCTGGGTCCGGCTGCTCGACGCCGACGGCACCGTCATCGCCGAGAACGACGACGGCGGCGGCGATCCGGGCTCGCTCACCGGGCGCGACTCGAGCCTCGTCGCCGTGGTGCCGGAGACTGGCGACTACTACGTCCTCGAAGGCCGCTGGTCGGACACGGCACCGGGCGACGGCTGGTCGGAAAGCGTGCCCGTCGGCTCGCACTACGAGGTCAACGTCTCGGTCGAGTTTCCGCCGGAGCCGGCGCAGCCCGGCGTCGCGGGATCGGACCGGCTGGAGGGCGGCGCCGGCAGCGATCTCCTCGACGGCGGGCTCGCGGCCGACGTCCTGACCGGCGGCGCCGGCGAGGACACCTTCCGCTTCTCGACTGCCCTCGGCGATGGCAATGTCGACCGGATCACCGACTTCCGGGTGGCCGACGACACGATCCTGCTCGACAACCTTGTCTTTGCGGCCCTCGGCGAGGACGGCCCGCTCGCCGCCGGCGCCCTTTACCGCAGCGCCTCGGGGACTGCGCACGACGCCGACGACCGCATCCTCTACGACACCGATAGCGGCGTGCTCTCCTACGACGCCGACGGCACCGGCGACGACGCGGCGATCCGGTTCGCGCGGCTGAGCCCCGACCTCGCCCTCTCGGCGAGTGACTTCACCATCCTCTGACCCGCTCCGGAGGGCCCGTGACCGACCGCCGCACCATCCTGATCGCCGCCGGTGCGGCGGCCGTCGCCGCAGCCTCGGCGCCGGTGGCGGCGCAATCCGCGGAGATCCGGGGTGCGATCACCGTCGCCGGCGGCGGAGTGGTGCCGGAGGGCCGCGTTTCGATCGTCCTCGAGGATCCGGGCATGGGGGCCGGCGCCCGCCTCGCGGAGACCGGCATCGACAGCGACGGTGGCTCGCGGACGATCGCCTTCACCCTGTCCCGCCCGCCCGGCGTCGCTGCGTCGCCGACGCTCCGGCTTGTGGCGCGTCTCGAGCGGGCCGACGGCTGGCTGCTCGCGCGGGGCAGCTCGGCCGTCGGGGCGGCCGCGCGGGTCGACGTCACGCTCGAGCCGGTGGCGTATTGAGGCTGCGTCCTATCCCATCCGTCCGGCGCGGCTCGCCGCCTTGCGCGCGACGCGGTCGCGGATGCTCTCGACGCTGATCCGCGGGGTCGCGGCGAAAAGCGCGCGGGTGTAGGGGTGCTCGGGCTCGGCGAAGATCGCGTCGCGGCTGCGGTATTCGACCGCCTCGCCGAGGTGCATCACCATCACCTCGTCGGCGACGTGGCGGACCACCGACAGGTCGTGCGAGATGAAGACGTAGGTGAGATCGTATTCGTCCTGCAGGTCCTGCAGCAGGTTCAGGATCTGCGCCTGCACCGACAGGTCGAGCGCCGAGACCGGCTCGTCGAGCACGAGCAGCACCGGCTGCACCATGATCGCGCGGGCGATGGCGATGCGCTGGCGCTGGCCGCCGGAGAACATGTGCGGGTAGCGGTTGAAGTGCTCGCGCTTCAGCCCGACCTTCAGGAGCATCGCCATCGCGCGGTCGCGTCGCTCGGCGGCCGAAAGCCGGGTGTTGAGCTTCAGCGGCTCGGCCAGCACGTCGCCGATCTTCTGCCGCGGGTTCAGCGAGCCGTAGGGGTTCTGGAACACGATCTGCACCTTGCGGCGCAGCTCGGGCGAGACGCCGTGTTTCGCGATGTCGATCGTCTCGCCCTCGATCATGAGCTCGCCGCCGCTCGGCGCGTCGATCATCGCGATGATCCGGGCGAGCGTCGACTTGCCGCAGCCCGACTCGCCGACGACGGCGAGGGTCCGGCCGCGCTCGACCCGAAGGTCGATGCCCTTCAGCGCGCGCACCGTGCGCCTGCCGCCGAACATGCCGCCGCTCACGTAGTCGCGGGTGATGCCGCGGGTCTCGAGGACCGGGGTCATGCGCTCGCTCCCTCGCCCGCCACCGAGACCGTCGGCAGCCTCCCGCCCTTGGCGTTCTCCGGCAGCGCTGCAAGCAGCGCGCGGGTGTAGGGGTTCGCCGGCGCCTCGAACAGCGTCACGACGTCGGTGTCCTCCATCTTGCGGCCGTTGTACTGCACGATCACCCGGTCGGCGGTCTCGGCGACCACGCCCATGTCGTGGGTGATGAGCACGAGCGCCATGCCGTGCTCGGCCTGCAGCCGCAGGAGCAGGTCGAGCACCTGCTTCTGCACCGTGACGTCGAGCGCCGTCGTCGGCTCGTCGGCGATGAGCAGCTTCGGCGTGCAGGCGGTGGCCATCGCGATCATCACCCGCTGGCACTGGCCGCCGGACATCTGGTGCGGGAACGACTTCAGGCGGCGCGCGGGCTCGGGGATGCCGACCGCCTCCAAGAGCTCGACCGCACGGGTCCGGCGCGCCGCCGCGGCGAGGTCGGTGTGCACGCGCAGCGTCTCCTCGATCTGGAAGCCGATGGTAAAGCAGGGGTTGAGGCTCGCCACCGGCTCCTGGAAGATCATCGCCATCTCGCGGCCCGAGAGGTCGCGGCGCTGGCGCGGGCTCATCGCGAGGAGGTCGCGGCCCTCGAAGCGCAGCACGTCGGCGGTGACGGTCGCGGTCGGCGGCAGCAGGCCCATGACCGCCAGCATCGCCACCGACTTGCCGGAGCCCGACTCGCCGACGATCGCGAGAACCTCGCCCACGTCGACGGAAAGATCGATGCCGCGGACGGCATAGAACTGACCGGAGACGGTCTCGAACGATACCGACAGGTTGCGGACCTCGAGGAGCGCCATCGCCTCAGCTCCGCCGGAGCTTCGGGTCGAGCGTGTCGCGCAGCCCGTCGCCGATCAGGTTGATCGCGAGCACCGTGACCAGGATCGCGATGCCCGGCATCGTCACCACCCACCAGGCGCTGGTGATGAACTCGCGCGCCTCGGCCAGCATCGTGCCCCACTCCGGCGTCGGCGGCTGCGCGCCCATGCCGAGGAAGCCGAGGGCGGCGGCGTCGAGGATCGCGTTCGAGAAGGAGAGCGTCGCCTGCACGATCAGGGGCCCGAGGCAGTTGGGCAGGATCGTCGCGATCATCAGCCGCAGGTTGCCGGCGCCCGCGACCCTGGCGGCGGTCACGTACTCGCGGTTCTTCTCGGCGATCACCGCGCCGCGGGTCAGCCGGGCGAAGTGCGGCTGCAGCACCACGGCGATCGCCAGCATCGCGTTGAACAGGCCCGGACCGATGATCGCGACCAGCACGAGCGCCAGCAGCAGCGACGGGAAGGCGAGGATGATGTCCATCACCCGCATGATCGCCGCATCGATCCAGCCGCCGAAATAGCCGGCGACGAGCCCCACGAGGATGCCGCTGATGAGCGCCAGCGTGACCACGACGAGGCCGATCGCCAGCGAGAAGCGCGCGCCGAAGATCAGCCGCGAGAGGATGTCGCGGCCGAGCGCGTCGGTGCCGAGCAGGAACTCCGGCCGGCCGTTCGCCGTCCACCGCGGCGGCACCAGCAGCGCGTCGCGGTACTGCATCGTCGGGTCGTGCGGCGCAAGGAGCGGCGCGAAGATCGCCGTCAGCACCAGCAGCGCCAGGACGACCAGGCCGATGACCGCCCCGCGGTTGCCGAGGAAATAGTGCCAGCTCTCGCGCCAGGGCGCGATCGGCGGCGGCCCGAGCGGCTCCTGCTCGGCCGTCCCGAGGTGGGGGTCATCGGTGGCGGACACGGGGGTTTATCAGTCCATAGAGGAGGTCGACGGTCAGGTTCACGATCATCACCACGGCGGCGATCAGCAGGAGCCCGCCCTGCACCACCTGGTAGTCGCGCCGCGAGATCGAATCGATCATCCACTTGCCGATGCCGGGCCAGGAGAAGATCGTCTCGGTCAGGATCGCGCCGCCCATCAGCACGCTGACCTGCAGGCCGATGGTGGTGACGACGGGGATGAGGGCATTGCGCAGCGCATGCAGCCAGACCACGCGCCGCGGCGCGAGGCCCTTGGACTTCGCGGTCATGATGTAGACCTCGCCCAGCACCTCGAGCATCGCCGAGCGGGTCTGCCGGGCGATCACCGCCAGCGGGATCGTGGCGAGCACGATCGTCGGCAGGATCAGGTGGTGCACCGCCGACCAGAAGGCGGCTGGCTTGCCCGCGAGCAGGCTGTCGATCAGCATGAAGCCAGTGACGCTCGGGAAGAACTGGGTGAGCGAGATCCGCCCCGAGACCGGCGTCCAGCCGAGCTTGGTCGAAAAGAGGATGATGAGAAGCAAGGCCCACCAGAAGATCGGCATCGAATAGCCGACGAGCGCCGTGCCCATCGTCACCTGGTCGATCCAGCTGCCGCGCCGGATCGCCGACAGGATGCCGGCGCCCACCCCGAGCACCGTCGCGAGCACGATGGCGCAGAGTGCGAGCTCGAGCGTCGCCGGAAACCGCGCCATGAACTCGGAGAGCACCGGCTTCTTCGTCGAGAACGAATAGCCGAAGTTGCCGTGCAAGAGGCCGCTCACGTAGTCGGCGTACTGCTTCCAGAGCGGCTGGTCGAAGCCGAACTGCGCCATGAGCTCCGCATGCCGCTCGGCCGACACGCCGCGCTCGCCGGCCATCAGGATCACCGGGTCGCCAGGCAGGAGGCGGATGAACAGGAACGCGACGAGCGTGATGCCGATGAAGGTCGGCACGATCAGGAGCAGCCGGTTCAGGAAGAAGCGCAGCATTCACGCTCTCCGGCGCGGGCGGGCGCCCGGATCGGCGCCCGTCGGTTCAGTCTCGCCGCTTCGGGCGGCGGTGTCCATCCGCGCCGGCTACTCGGTCTTGTCGACGCCGACGAAGCGGTGGATGCCGACCGGGTCCTGCGCGAAGCCGGTGACGGTCCTGCGCATCGGCACGGTGGCGATCGAATGGGCGATCGTCGCCCACGGCGCCTGCTCCTTGAAGACCTCCTGCGCCTTGAAGTAGAGGGGCTTCCTCTCCTCCTGGGCGAAGGTCAGCTTGGCTTCCTGGATCAGGTCCTCGTAGGGCTGGTAGCACCACTGCGCGCGGTTGTTGGCGCCGACGCCGTCGCAGCCGAGCAGCACGCCGAGGAAGTTGTCCGGGTCGGCGTTGTCGCCGGTCCAGCCGAGCAGCACCGCGCCGTCGCGATCCTTGGCCGAGGACTGTGCCAGGTACTCGCCCCACTCCATCGACACGATCTCGGCCTTGACGCCCACGGCGGCGAAGTCGGCCTGGAGCAGCTCGGCCATGCGGCGCGCGTTGGGGTTGTAGGGCCGCTGCACCGGCATCGCCCAGATCTTCATCGAGAGATCCTTGACCCCCGCCTTCTCGAGCTCGGCCTTGGACGCGGCGGGATCGTAGGGGTCGTCGACGAGGTTCGGGTTGTATCCCCACGAGGTCGGCGGCAGCGGCGCCACGGCCACCGTGCCGACGCCCTGGAACACGGCGTCGATGATCGCCTGCTTGTTGATCGCCTTGTTGAGCGCCTTGCGCACTTCGGCCTTGTCGAACGGCGGCATCAGCGTGTTGTAGGCGAGGAAGCCGATGTTGAAGCCTTCCTGCTGCATCACGTTGAGGTCGGGGTTGGCCTTCAGCCCGTCGATGTCGGCCGGGTTCGGATAGGGGATGATGTCACACTCGCCGGCGACGAGCTTCTGCTGGCGCACGCCGGCGTCGACGGTGATCGCGAAGATCAGGTCGTCGATCGGCTGCTTGCCGTTCCACCAGTCGGCATTGGCCGCATAGCGGATCACCGCGTCCTGCTGGTAGTCGACGAAGGTGAACGGCCCGGTGCCGACCGGCAGGACGTTGAACTGCTCCTTGGTGCCGGCCTTCTCGAGCTGGTCGGCGTACTCCTTCGAGACGATCGAGGCGAAGTCCATCGGGAAGGTGGCGAGGACGGTCGCGTCCGGCCGCTTCAGCACGAACTTCACCGTCA
>JBDHSS010000106.1:0-8772 GCA_039808205.1 Paracoccaceae bacterium
CGCCGCGACCCCGCGCTCGAGCGGGTGCCCGACAGCGCCTTCGCCGGCATCGACCCGGCCCGGGTGGCGCGGGCGCGGCTCGACACGCTGGCCGAGGTGGCGGGCGACGGCGCCGACTGCGCGCTCCTCTACCGCAGCGACGACGGCACCCGCCCGTCGGGCAGCGCGGTGATCGCGCTGCCCTGGTCGCCGCCCGACGTCCCGGCGGGCAGCCTGAACGCGCCGCAGCGCCGGCAGATGCTCGAGGCCTCGCTCGCGCGCTGCCGCTTCGTCGCGGCGCCCTGGTTCCGCGGCCTCGCCCGCAGCCTCGGGCGGGTGTTTTCCGAGCGCCTCGAGGACGGCGCCGGCGTGGCCGTGCTCCTCGGGCCGCTGCCGCCGCTCGGCGCCGCGCTCTTCGCCGCGGCGCCGGCGCCGCAGCCGCAGGCCGAGGATCCCCGGCCCGAGGCTTCTCCCGAGGCTCCTCCCGAAGCTCCCCGGGACGAGGCGCCGGCGGTGCGCCGCGTCCGCGAGCTGGTCCGCCTGCCGGAGGGCGGGCGATGAGCCGGCTCGCCGACGCGAGGAAGGTGCTGCGCCGGCTCAAGCGCAGCGCCGAGGGCCACCGCTTCATCGGCCTGGAGTGGCGCGACCGCGCCGCCGGGCGCCAGCTCGCGCTGGTGCAGGACCGCCTCGCCGCGATCCGGCCGCGCGACGTGCTGCTCTTCGTCTGCCTGCGCAACGAGACGCTGCGGATGCCGGCCTTCGTCGACTACTACCGCGGGCTCGGGGTCGGGCACTTCCTCGTGGTCGACAACGGCTCGACCGACGGCTTCGCCGACTGGGCGGCGGGCGAGCCCGACGTGTCGGTCTGGCGCACCGAGGCGAGCTACCGCGCCTCGGCCTTCGGCATGCTGTGGCTCAACGACCTGATGCGCCGGCACGCCTGCGACCGCTGGTGCGTCGTCGTCGATCCCGACGAGTTCCTGGTCTATCCGCACGTCGAGACCCGCAAGCTGCCCGACCTCGTGCAGTTCCTCGACGACGACCGGCGCGCCTGCATGCACGCGCTGCTCGTCGACGCCTACAGCGACCGGCCGCTGGCCGAGACCGTGCTCGCGCCCGGTGAGGATCCGTTCGCGGTCTGCCCGTTCTTCGACCGCGATGGCTACGTGCAGACCGCGGGCTGGGGCAACGGCATCTGGATCCAGGGCGGCCCGCGGCTCCGCAAGCACTTCCACGACGCGCCGCACGGCGCGCCGGCCCTGAACAAGATCCCGCTGATCCGCTGGCAGCGGCCGTATCACTTCCGCCACTCGACGCACGACGCCTATCCGCGCCGGCTCAACCGCGCCCACACCGAGGGCGAGGTCTCGGTGACCGGCGCGCTCTTCCACTTCAAGCTCGTCTCCGCGCTCGCCGCCAAGGCCGAGGAGGAGGCGGTCAGGGGCGAGCACTACGACGGCGGCCGGGAATACGCCCACTACCGGCGCGAGGGCGCGCGGGCGGAGTTCCACACCCCTGGCATCAGCACCCGCTACGAGGGTTCGCGCCAGCTGGTCGGCCTCGGGCTCATGTCCTCGGGCCGCTGGTTCTGAGGCTGCCGCGGCGGCCCGGAAGCCCGGGAACAGGCAGCGCCGCCTCCCAGGCGATCGGCTCGATCAGCCCGCAGGCGAGGAGATCCGCCGGCCCGCGGTAGCGGCGCGAGCCGGGATAGCGGAGGTCGAGCCCGCGGTCGGCGGCGAGGACTGCGGCATAGTGCTTGTACTCGGCGCTGGCGTCGAAATACTGCTCGCGCGCCGTCGCGTCGCGGATCTTGGCTGCGAGCCCGGCGGTGAACTTGTAGTGCAGGATGCCGGCGAGGCACGGCGAGGCGAAGTTCTCGCCGTAGGGGTAGAGGTGGTGGGGGTTGTCGAAGATCTCCCCCGCCCGGATGTGGAACAGCGGATACTTGGTGAGCTCGGGCGAGACGCCGGCGCGCCAGAACCGCCGCCAGCGCGGGCCGCCGTGGCGCGAGATCCGCTGCTTGCAGAGCGTCTCGCGGTAGCTGTCGCCGTCGAAGAGCGGATAGGCCACGGCGAGGCTGCGGGCTCCTTCGGGCCGCGGCGCCGCACCGAGCACCGGCCCCGCGCCGTACATGTCGACGAGCATGCCGCGCACCCGGCGCAGGCCGCGGCCCTCGGCGAATCCGATGAGATCGCGGAGCGAGCGCGCGTCGCAGCCGTCGAACACCAGGTGCTCGTCGGCGTCGGCGGTGACGTACCAGCGATCGTGGCCGTAGTCGGCGATCGCCCGGTTGATCCAGCCCTGCTTCATCGGCGGATAGAACCGCCGGCGCACGCGGTAGAGATCGACGTCGGGCTCGGCGGCGAGGCGCTCGCGGCTGCCGTCGTCGGAGTCGTTGTCGAGGATGACGAAGCGGTCGACCCCGAGCCCGCGCCAGTGGCCGAGGAAGTCGCCGAGGATGCCGGCCTCGTTGCGCATCACGCTGACGAGCACCACCGCGTCGCGCGCCGGGCGCGGCCCGGCCCGAACCGGCTCGAGCCGGACGGCCGCGGCCTCGGCCACCACCTCGCGGACGAAGCGGGGCAGGACGGGCGCCGGCGGATCGGGCAGGAGGGCAGGGGGCAAGGCGGCCTTTCGGGGCGGGAGTGCTGCCCCTCCGGCATATCACGGCGCCGCGAGCGGGGGAACCGCGGCGCTCGCGGGCGCCTTCAGGCGCGGGGAGTGGGGTCAGGCCCTTGAAAGGTCAGCACCCCGACCGAAGCGGGGCCTCTGGCCTCGCGAGTCCCGGCCCGACAGGCGAACGCATGCGTTCGCCGGGCCGTTGCCCGGAGCGCAGGATGCGCGGAGGGCAAGGGGGTCGTGCGTCGCCGACAGTGCCAATCCGTCCGCGTCCGCCCTGCCGGGGGCGGATGCGGACGGATTTGTCACGCGCCAAATCCGTCAGCAGCGGCATCGTCGCGACGGAAGGGCACCGCGGAGAGGCGCCGCCCCAGAAAGGCTCATGCCCCCTTCTTCCAGTCGAGAAACCATGCGGCGAAGCGGCGGACCCCCTCGTCGAGCGGCACCACCGGCCGCCAGCCGGTCGCGGCCCTGAGCCTTTCGGTGTCGGCGAAGGTGTCGGCCACGTCGCCCGGCTGCGGGGGGACGAGCTCGCGGATCGCGCTCTGGCCGAGTGCTGCCTCGAGCGCGGCGATGAAGTCGAGGAGCTCGACCGGCGCGCCGTTGCCGATGTTGTAGAGCCGGAAGGGCGCGTCCGAGGTCGCCGGGTTCGGGTTGGCGGGATCGAAGCCGGGATCGGGTGCGGCCGGCTGGTCGGCGGCGCGGATCACCCCGTCGACGATGTCGTCGACATAGGTGAAGTCGCGGCTGTGCCGGCCGGCGTTGAAGATCCGGATCGGCCGCCCGGCCAGGATCGCCTCGGCGAACAGCATCGGCGCCATGTCCGGCCGGCCCCAGGGCCCGTAGACGGTGAAGAAGCGCAGGCCGGTCGCCGGCAGGCGGTAGAGATGGGCATAGGCGTGCGCCATCAGCTCGTTCGCCCGCTTGGTGGCGGCGTAGAACTGCAGCGGGTGGTCGGCGCCGTCGGTCTCGCGGAACGGCATCGCCGTGTTGCCGCCGTAGACGCTCGAGGTCGAGGCGAAGGCGAGGTGCGGCGTCTCCGCCCGGCGGCAGGCCTCGAGCACGTGGGTGAAGCCGAGCAGGTTCGACTCGACGTAGGCGAGCGGGTTCTCGAGGCTGTAGCGCACGCCGGCCTGGGCGGCGAGGTGGATCACCCGGTCGAAGCCGGCGCCGGCGAAGGCCGCGTCGACCGCCGCGCGGTCGGCGAGATCGGCGTGCAGGAAGCGCCAGTCGGCACCGGTCTCGCGGGCGAGCGCGGCGATCCCGGCGAGCCGCGCGCGCTTGAGCGCCGGGTCGTAGTAGTCGTTGAGGTTGTCGAAGCCCGTCACCGCGTCGCCGCGCGCGAGGAGCGCGCGGGCGACGCAGGCGCCGATGAAGCCGGCCGCGCCGGTGACGAGGACCCGCAAGGCGTCAGGCCGCCGTCGACTTGCGCGCGGGTCTCGCGGCGACGGCCGCCACCGCCGGCGGCTCGACGAGGCCGCGGCCGATCGCATAGTAGGCGATGCCGCGCCGCGCCATGCGCGCCGGGTCATAGAGGTTGCGGCCGTCGAAGACGACCGGCGCCTTCAGCTTCTCCTTGAGGAGGTCGAAGTCCGGGGCGCGGAACATCTGCCACTCGGTCATCACCACGAGCGCGTCGGCGTCGCGCAGCGCCGCCTCCTTGGTGCCGCAGAGCAGGAGGTCGTCGCGGTCGCCGTAAATCCGCTGCGCCTCCTCCATCGCCTCCGGGTCGAAGGCCTGCACCCGCGCGCCGGCGGCCCACAGCGCCTCCATCACCACGCGCGAGGCCGCCTCGCGCATGTCGTCGGTCTGCGGCTTGAAGGCGAGGCCCCAGAGCGCGAAGGTCTTCCCCTCGAGGTCGCCGTCGTAGTGGGCGGCGATCTTGTCGAAGATCACCGACTTCTGGTCCTCGTTGCGGTCCTCGACCGCCTGCAGCAGCTTCGGCTCGAAGCCGGTCTCGCGGGCGGTGTGGATCAGCGCCTTCACGTCCTTGGGGAAGCACGAGCCGCCGTAGCCGGCGCCCGGGTAGATGAAGTGATAGCCGATGCGCTGGTCCGAGCCGATGCCCTGGCGCACCATCTCGATGTCGGCGCCGAGGCGCTCGGCGAGGTTCGCCATCTCGTTCATGAAGCTGATCTTGGTCGCCAGCATGCAGTTGGCCGCGTACTTGGTCAGCTCGGCCGAGCGCACGTCCATGACGATGAGCTTGTCGCGGTTGCGGCTGAACGGCGCATAGACCTCGCGCAGGAGCTCCTCGGAGTCGGGGTCGGAGGTGCCGATGACGATGCGGTCGGGCCGCATGCAGTCGGCGACCGCGGCGCCCTCCTTCAGGAACTCCGGGTTCGACACCACGTCGAAGCCGAGGTCGGACCGGCCGCGGGCCGCGAGCGTCGCCACGATCCTCGCCCGCACCTTGTCGGCGGTGCCGACCGGCACCGTCGACTTGGTGACGACGACCTTCGGCTCGGCCATGTGCTCGGCGATCGTCTGGGCGACGGCGAGCACGTACTTGAGATCCGCCGAGCCGTCCTCGTCGGGCGGCGTGCCGACGGCGATGAACTGGATGCGGCCGTGGGCCACGGCTTCCGCCGCGTCGGTGGTGAAGTTGAGCCGGCCCTCGGCGTGGTTCTTCTTCACGATGTCCTCGAGCCCGGGCTCGTAGATCGGGATCCGCCCCGCCTTCAGCCCCTCGACCTTCGCCGCGTCGACGTCGACGCAGAGCACGTCGTGGCCGACCTCGGCCAGCACCGAGCCCTGAACCAGGCCGACGTAGCCGGTCCCGAACACCGCAATCCGCATGGGTTCACCCTCATACTCGGAAAAACACGAGGCTCCTGCTTAGGGGGCCGCTGGCAGGCTGGCAAGAAAAACGGCGCGGCGCCGGCGCGGTTTGTGCTACCCAGTCGTACCGGCAGGGAGGAATGGATGACGGTCAAGGCCTCGGTGTCGATCACGCAAGCGCAAGCGGCCTTCGCTCGCCGGCTGGTGGCGGAGGGGCGCCATGCGAGTCTCTCGGGCGTGGTGCAGCGCGGGCTCGAGTTGTTGCGTGCCGAGACCGAGGCGCGCGAGGCCGAGCTCGCGGCGCTGCGGGCGCTCCTCGCCGAGCGGCAGCAGGGCGGCTTCGCCGGCCTCGGCGCCGAGCGGGCGGCGACCGAGGCGACGGTCGCGGCGAAGCGCCGGGCGCTCGGGCTTCCGGCGCCGGGCCCCACGTCGGGCCGCTGACGCATGGCGCTCGAGATCCTGCGGGCGAAGGGCTGCGAGCGCGATCTGGCGGTGATCCTCGACGCGCTCGTCGACGGCTACCGCGGCCTCGGCGACACCCTCGCCGAGGCGCTCGACCGCGCCGCCACCCGCGTCGCCGCCATCGAGGCGGCGATGGCCGGGCTCGGCCGCACCGCCTTCCTCGCCCGGCGCCGCGACGACGTGGCGCCGGGGCTGCGGCAGATCGTCGCCGAGCGCGCGGTCTATTCCTTCGTGGAGGACGCGGCCAGGGGCGAGATCCGCGTGCTCGCGATCTTCCTCGCGCCCGGCGCCGCGGCGGCGGAGCTCAGGACCCAGCTCGCGGCGCGGCTGCGCTGAGCCGCGCCTCGGGCAAACCGCCAAACGTTTAGCGACCAACCTGTGCGTGTTCTGGTTACTCGCCACGCGGGTTCCTGACGGCGACCCGCAAGCCGGAAAAACGACGCGCGCCCCCGGAGGGGCGCGCAGGAAGCTCGGCGCTCGCGCGCGGGCTCAGCGCTCGCGGAATGCCCGGCTGAAGTAGTCGGTCAGCGGCTTGGCGAAGTAGGAGAGCGCACTGCGGTCCTCGGTGGCGACGAAGGCCTCGACCGGCATGCCCGGCACCAGCCGCCGGCCCTGGAGCTCGGCGAGCACGGTGTCGTCGAGCGCGATGTCGGCGCGGTAGTAGGCGTGCCCGGTGCGCTGGTCGGTGAAGATGTCGGCGGACACCTTGCTGACCTTGCCGGCGACGACCGGGGTGGTGCGCGAGTCGAACGCCGAGAAGCGCAGGGTCGCGGTCTGGCCGACGTGCACCTGGTCGATCTTCGCCGCGTCGATCTGGGTGCGGGCGATCAGGTCGCCGTCCTGCGGCACGATGTAGAGGATCGGCTCGGCGGCGCGGACGACGCCCCTGAGCGTGTCGGCGGTCGAGCCGTAGACCACGCCCGCGACCGGCGCGCGGATGTCGAGCCGGGCGATCTCGTCGCCGAGCGACTGCCGGCGCGAGCGCAGCTCGATCTCGCGGAACTCGATCTCGCGCAGCTCGGCAATCGCGTCGTCGCGCACCTTGTTCTCGTTCTTGAGCTTCTCGAGGTCGATCTCGGTGATCTTCGCCCGGTTCTCGGCGACCGCCGCCTCGGTGGCGCCCTGGGTGCCCTTGAGCTGGGCGAGGTCGCGGCGCAGCGACAGCACCCGGGTGAGCTGGGTCAGGCCCTGGCTCATCAGCTTCTCCTGGGCGGCGAGCTCCTCGGTGGTGAAGCCCACCTGCTCGCGGGTGGCGGCGAGCTGGAAGTCGAGCCCGTCGATCTGCTTCAGGATCTGCGCCGAGCGCTCGTCGAGCTGGCTCTGCTCCTTCCTGAGCGTGTCGCGGCTCGCGTCGAACTGGCCCTGCTGCGCGGCGAGCAGGTTCTTCACGTTCGCCGCGGAGCCGGCCTTGGCGACGAGCTCGGGGTCGAAGGTGATGGTGTCCTTGCCGTCGCGCAGCGCCTCGAGCCGGTTCTGCCGGGCGAGGAGCTCGAAATACTGGCCCTCGACGGTGGCGAACTCGGCGCGCTGGGTGTCGCCCTCGAGCCGCAGGATCACGTCGCCTTCCTGCACCACGTCGCCGTCGCGCGCGAGGATCTCGGTGACGACGCCGCCCACCGGGTGCTGCACCACCTGGCGGTTGCCCTCGACCTCGACGGTACCCATGGCGATGACCGCGCCGGCGATGCGGGCGTAGACGCCCCAGCCGCCGAGGCCGAGCACCAGGATGGCGAGCGCGGCATAGCCGAGCACGACGAACGGCCGGAAGCTCCAGTCGAAGCCCTTCGGCGCCTTGCCGGGCTTCGGGGCGGGCGCAGGCGTGGGCGCCTTGGCGGCGGCGGCCTTGGCGGCGGGGTGCGGGACGAGGCTCATTGGTTCACGACCTCCGCCTGGGGCTGCTGCTGCTGCTGGGCCGGGCTCTCCTGCGGGCGGAGCGCGATGGTGGCGTGGTTCCGGACCTGCTCGCGCAGCACCTCGTCGCGCGGGCCGAACGCCTGCACCGCGCCGTCGGCGACGACGAGGAGCAGGTCGCACTCCGAGATCGCCGCCGGGCGGTGCGCCATGATGACGGCGATGCGGCCGTCGGCCTTGATCTGGCGGATCGCGTGCATCAGCGCCTCGCCGCCCTCGCCGTCGAGGTTGGAGTTCGGCTCGTCGAGCACGACCAGCACCGGGTCGTCGTAGAGCGCGCGCGCGAGCGCGATGCGCTGGCGCTGGCCGCCGGAGAGCCGGGCGCCGCCGACCATGATCTGGGTGTCGTAGCCGTCGGGGAGCTTCAGGATCATCTCGTGCGCCCCGGCCTTCTTCGCCGCCGCGACGACCTTCTCCGGGTCGGGCGCCACCGCGAGGCGGGCGATGTTCTCGGCGACGGTGCCGTCGAAGAGCGCGATGTCCTGCGGCAGGTAGCCGATGTGGCGGCCGAGGTCGGCGCCGTAGTGCTCGATGTCGGCTCCGTCGAGGCGCACGGTGCCCTGGACCGGCCGCCAGATGCCGGTCAGCGTGCGGGCGAGCGTCGACTTGCCCGAGGCCGAGGGGCCGATGACGCCGAGCGCCTGGCCGGGGGCGAGCTTGAAGCTGACCGCGCGCAGGCTCGGCCGGCTCTGATCCGGCGGCACCACGGTGACGGCGGCGAGGTCGACCCGCGCCTTCGGCGCCGGCAGCTGCAGGTGCGCGTTCTCGGCCGGCACCTTGGCGAGCTGGGTGTTGAGCGAGGTCCAGCCCTGGCGGGCGCGGCCGACCAGCGTCCAGCCGCCGATCAGCTGCTCGACCGGGGCGAGCGCGCGGCCGAGCAGGATCGAGCCGGCGATCATCGAGCCCGGGCTCATCTCGCCGAGCAGCACCACGTAGGCGCCGAGGCCGAGCATCGCCGACTGCAGGAAGAAGCGCAGCGTCTTCGACAGCGTCGAGAACTGGTTGACGACGTCGGCCGAG
>JBDHSS010000107.1:0-8673 GCA_039808205.1 Paracoccaceae bacterium
TGGCGATCAACGCGCTCCGCGCCGCGCAGGCGCGTTCGGCCGGCGCCGAGGCGACCCCGGCGCCGCTCGACCCGGGCGAGGTGCGGGCGTTGACCGGCCCCGAAAGCGAGGCGCTGGCGCTCCGGGCGATGATCTCCGCCGCCAAGGCCGACGGCCAGATCGACCAGGCCGAGATGCAGCGGATCATCGGCAAGATCTCGACCGACGACGTCACCCCCGAGGAGAAGCAGTTCGTCCTCGACGAGATGGCGAGGCCCCTCGACGTCGCCGCACTCGCCGCCGGCGCGCGCGATCCCGCACAGGCGGCGCAGGTCTATGCCGCCTCGATCCTCGCCATCGACGCCGACACCGACCAGGAGAAGGCCTACCTGCGCGATCTCGCCGCCGCCCTCGGCCTCGATGCCGCTGCGGTCGCGCAGCTGCACAAGATGACCGGCGTCGCCGCCTGACGGCGCCCGCGCCGGCCGCCGCCTTGCCGGCGCGCGCGGCCGGCGCATATCCTTCCGGCAATGACCGCCCCCACCATCCGCCCCGAGACCATCCACGCGCGCCTCGGGGCCGACTTCTTCGATCCCGTGCGTCCGGCGGCGTTTCCGCAGGCGACGCTGCGCTTCCGGAATGACCGATGGGCGGCGCGCGTCGGCCTCGCCGGGCTCGACGACGCCGCGTGGACCCGCACCTTCGCCCGCTTCGAGCCGCTCGCGGGCTCGCTCTCCGAGCCGCTGGCGCTGCGCTATCACGGCCACCAGTTCCGGGTCTACAACCCCGACCTCGGCGACGGCCGCGGCTTTCTCTTCGCGCAGTTGCGCGACCTCGTCGATGGCCGCCTGCTCGACCTCGGCACCAAGGGCTCGGGCACCACGCCCTGGAGCCGCGGCGCCGACGGCCGGCTGACCTTGAAGGGCGGCGTGCGCGAGATCCTCGCCACCGAGATGCTCGAGGCGCTCGGCGTCTACACTTCGAAGACCTTCTCGCTCGTCGAGACCGGCGAGGCGCTCGAGCGCGGCGACGAGCCGTCGCCGACCCGCTCCGCCGTCCTCGTGCGCCTGTCGCACAGCCACATCCGCATCGGCAGCTTCCAGCGCTTCGCCGCACTCGACGACATCCCGAACCTCCGCCGCCTTGCCGAGCACGCGATCGCCCACTACTGGCCCGACGCGGCCGCCGCCGCCGACCCGATCGCCGCGTTCTATGACCGCGTCGTCGGCGCGGTCGCCAGCCTCGGCGCCGAGTGGTTCGCCGCGGGGTTCGTGCACGGCGTTCTCAACACCGACAACGTCAACATCACCGGCGAGAGCTTCGACTACGGCCCGTGGCGCTTCCTCGACCGGTTCGACGCGGGCTTCGTCGCCGCCTACTTCGACCAG
The DNA here is from genome assembly GCA_039808205.1 of Paracoccaceae bacterium. Taxonomy (GTDB): domain Bacteria; phylum Pseudomonadota; class Alphaproteobacteria; order Rhodobacterales; family Rhodobacteraceae; genus Amaricoccus. Next base: position 1,368 of record JBDHSS010000107.1, read on the forward strand.
ACCGGGCTCTACGCCTTTGCCCGCCAGCCGGAAGCGCTGAACTGGAACCTCGCGCGCCTCGGGGAATGCCTGCTGCCGTTGTCCTCGCGCGCGGCGATCGAGCCGGTCTTCGACGGCTTTCCCGCCCGCTTCCGCGCTGCGCTCACCCGCCAGACCTTCGCGCGCCTCGGCCTCGACGCCGGCGACCCCGTTGCCGCCGAGCCGCGCATGCACCGCTTCTGGGGCGCCATGCAGGAGACGCGACCGCCGTTCGCGCAAGTCTTCCACGACCTCCTCGGTGGCGGGCCTCCCGAGCGGCTGCGCGCGAGCCGGCTCCGCGCCACCTTCGAGACCGCCGCCTGGGCCGAGGTGATCGAGGATCTTCGAACGCTGGCGCCGCTCCCCGGCCTTGCCGCCGCCCTCGCCCACCCCGCCGCCGAGCGCGCGCCGGAGACGCTGGTGATCGAGGAGGTCGAGGCGCTCTGGTCGGCGATCGCCGATGCCGACGACTGGGGGCCGCTCGCCGCGAAGATCGCCGCGATCCGCGAGATGGGGGCGGTGCACGCGACGCTCGGCCTTCTCCGCGGCGCGACCGCCCGCCCCGGGCACCTGCCGCTCGAGGTCGCCTGACCCGGCCGCCGAATATGGAACCGCCGATGGAACCCGAGCCCGCGCCTGACGTTGACGACGGCTTGCGCAGCCAAACGGGGGACCCGGGAGTGGGCATCATCTGGACCATCATCATCGGCTTCGTGGCGGGGGTCATCGCGAAGTTTCTCATGCCGGGGAAGAACGAGCCGTCGGGCTTCGTGCTGACGGCAATCCTCGGCATCGTCGGCGCCTTCGTCGCCACCTTCCTCGGGCAGAGCCTCGGCTGGTACGGGCCCAACCAGGGCGCCGGCCTGATCGGCGCCGTGGTGGGCGCGGTCATCGTGCTCGCGGTGTGGGGATTCTTCTCCAGGCGCGCCTAGGCGTCTGGTACTGTCTACGAGATCTACGAAAGGACACGCGATGTCGTCAAAGGGAATGCCGTCGCTTCTGGCATTGCTCGGACTGGTGGCTGTCGCCGGCTTCCAGAACCGGGACAAGATCGGAGACATGCTGCGCGACGCGCGCGGAGGCGGTGAGCCGGCGCCGTCACCGACCGCACCGCCCGCTTCCCACGCGTCCACGGGGTCGGGCGGACTGCTCGGCGAGCTCGGCTCGATGTTCGGCTCGGGCAGCTCCGGCAAGACCCTCTCCGAGGGCCTTGGTGAGCTGGTCACGCGCTTTCGTAACGCCGGACAGGGGGCCTCGGCGGACTCCTGGGTGTCGCGCGACGCGAATGCGCAGCTGCACCCGGATCAGCTCGAGCAGGCGCTCGGGCACGACACGATCGACGAGCTCGCGTCCAAGACCGGCCTGTCGCGGGGCGAGATCCTGAAGCGTCTCGCCACCTCGCTGCCGCAGACGGTCGACCGGCTCACGCCCGAGGGTCGGCTGCCGTCGGACGACGAGGCCCAGCGCATGATGTGAAGCGGCGCCGGCGGCGATCCCCGAGACGCCGCCGCCGGCGTCACACGTCGAGCTCGTCCTCGGCGACGAAGCGGGCGTTCTCCTGGATGTACTGGAAGCGCAGCTCGGGCTTCTTGCCCATCAGCCGCTCGACCAGGTCGCCGGTCTCGCCCTCGTCCTCGGCGATCGTCACCTTGATGAGCGTGCGCGTCGCCGGGCTCATCGTCGTCTCGCGCAGCTGCGCCGGCATCATCTCGCCGAGGCCCTTGAAGCGCGACACCTCGACCTTGCCGCGGCCGCCGATGCCGCGGGCGAGCGCCGCCGCCTTCGCCGCATCGTCGCGCACGTAGACCGATCGCGCGCCTTGCGTCAGCCGGTAGAGCGGCGGCGCCGCGAGGTAGAGGTGGCCCGCGTCGATCAGCGGCCGCATCTGGGTGAAGAAGAACGTCATCAGGAGCGAGGCGATGTGCGCGCCGTCGACGTCGGCGTCGGTCATGATGATGATCTTCTCGTAGCGCAGATCATCGAGCGCGAACCGCGAGCCCGCCTGCACCCCCATCGCCAGCGCGAGGTCCGAAAGCTCCTGGTTGCCGGCGAGCTTCGAGGACGCGGCGCCGAGCACGTTCAGGATCTTGCCCCGGAGCGGCAGCACGGCCTGCGTCTTGCGGTCGCGCGCCTGCTTGGCCGAGCCGCCGGCCGAGTCGCCCTCGACGAGGAAAAGCTCCGAGCCCTCGCGGGAGGCGCCCGAGCAGTCGGCGAGCTTGCCGGGCAGGCGCAGCTTCTTGACCGCGGTCTTGCGGCTCGTCTCCTTCTCCGCCCGCCGCCGCGCCCGCTCCTCGGCCTTCAGGACCAGGTAGTCGAGGATCGCCCCCGCGGTGCGGGTGTCAGCCGCGAGCCAGTGGTCGAAGCGGTCGCGAACCGCGTTCTCGACCAGCCGCGCCGCCTCCTGCGTGGCGAGGCGGTCCTTGGTCTGGCCGACGAACTCGGGCTCGCGGATGAAGACCGAGATCATCGCCGAGCCGCCGGCCATCACGTCCTCGCGGGTGATGAGCGCCGCCTTGCGGTTGCCGGCGAGCTCGCCATAGGCGCGCAGGCCCTTGAGGATCGCCGCCCAGAACCCGGCCTCGTGGGTGCCGCCCTCGGGCGTCGGGATGGTGTTGCAGTAGGACGAGACGAACGGATCGCGCTGCGGCGTCCAGTTGATCGCCCACTCGACCGAGCCGACGGTGTCGGCGCCGAACCGCTCGGCGAAGTCGACCTTGCCGGCGAACGGCTTGTCGGCATAGCACTGCGCCCCTTCCAGCCGCTCGCCGAGGTAGTCGGCGAGGCCGCCGGGGAAGTGGAACGTCGCGGTCTCCGGCACGTCCTCGCCGGCCGCGAGGCACGAGGGGTCGCACTTCCAGCGGATCTCGACGCCCGAGAACAGATAGGCCTTCGAGCGCACCATGCGCAGCAGCCGTGCCGGCCGGAACCGCGCCGAGGCGCCGAAGATCTCGGCGTCGGGATGGAAGCTGACCGTGGTGCCGCGCCGGTTCGGCACCGCGCCGAGGCTCTCGAGCGGCCCCTGCGGGTGGCCGCGCGAGAACGTCTGGCGCCAGAGCTGCCGGTTGCGCGCCACCTCGATCACCAGCCGGTCGGAGAGCGCGTTCACCACCGAGACGCCGACGCCGTGCAGGCCGCCCGAGGTCTGGTAGGCCTTGCCGGAGAACTTGCCGCCGGCGTGCAGCGTGCAGAGGATGACCTCGAGCGCCGACTTTCCCGGGAACTTCGGGTGCGGGTCGACCGGGATGCCGCGGCCATTGTCGCGCACGGTCAGCGTGAAGTCGGGCCCAAGCTCCACCTCGATGCGGTTGGCGTGCCCCGCCACCGCCTCGTCCATCGCGTTGTCGAGCACCTCGGCGACCAGGTGGTGCAGTGCGCGCTCGTCGGTGCCGCCGATGTACATGCCCGGCCGCTTGCGCACCGGCTCGAGGCCCTCGAGCACCTCGATGGCGCTGGCGTCATAGGCGCGCGACGCGGCATCGTCGCCGAAGAGATCGGGGGCGTGGACCATGCGGGCCTCTTCTTTCTGCTTTACCACGGCAGAAATAGCCGCGGCCTGCTCCGGATCAGCTATATCTGGAACAGGCCGACGGGCAAAGAGGCTTGGCGCACCCGGAGGCCCGGGGGTCTCAGGCGGCTCCCGCGAGCAGCGTCTCGTTGAGCTCGGCGTCGATGTGCTCGGCCAGCCGGAGCGCCAGCGTCGCGACCGTGAAGGTCGGCGGCATGCCGCCGCCGGTGGTGAAGACCGAGCTGCCGGTCGCGTAGAGGTTCGAGGTGCCGAAGACGCGGCAGTCGCGGTCGACGACGCCGCCCGACGCCGCCGCCGCCATCCGCGTCGTCCCCATGTGGTGCCAGGTGGTGATGACGGTCGCGTCCCACGCCTCGGGCTCCCAGATCGCCGGGTCGATCGTCGAGCGGCCATATCCGCGCGCCTCCACCACCCGGCGGACCAGGTCGAGCGCATGCCGGTGGCTGCGCCGCTCGAGGTCGTGTCGGCGCCAGGTCAGCCGGATCTTCGGCACGCCGTGCCGGTCGGTGGCGGCGATCAGCTCGACGCGGTTCTCGCGGTCGGGCAGCGGCTCGATCACCGTCTCGATCTCGTAGCGCATCCGGCGCCCGCGCAGGTCGAGCTTGCGCCCGAGCACGTAGGCCGCGGTCTTCGGCGACGCCGCGAGGACGCGGGCGATGCGGGCGGCGTCGATGCGCTCGTGCAGATGGCCGCGGAGCGCGTTCCAGAGCTGGCGCGCGTCCTCGAGCGTCGAGTCGCTCTGGCCGAAGTAGGTGGCGACGAGCCCGGTGTAGCTCTGCAGGATGCCGGCGCGTTCCTGCTCGGCGCGGGTCGGCGCGAAGGCGGCGCCGTGCCGGCCGCGCCGCGACACCAGCGACCCGCCGCCGTAGTGGCGCGCGTCGTAGATCCGCGCGAAGCCCGGATCGTCGTCGATCAGGAGATGCCGCAGCCGCAGCCGCGGATGATCCATGAAATAGCGCCCGACGAGATCGGTGCCGTTGCCGATGCCGCCCGAGGCGAGCAGGAGCCGCGGGTTCTCGATGCCGCCAGCGGCCAGCACCACGGCCTTCGCCTCCACCCGGAAGCGGCCCTGCGGGCAGACGCCCTCGACGGCCTCGATCCGGTCGCTCGCGGGATCGGTGACGAGCCGGGTCGCGGTGGCGTCGAGAACGACGCGCAGGCCGGGCGCGGTCATCAGCCGCTGGCGGTGCACCTTGCCGACGGCGGTCGGCGGGCTCATCCCGAAGAAGACGGTGCGGAACGCCTGGCCGCCGATGCCGGCGAGCGCGCGCAGATCGTTGGGCAGCTCGGCCAGAAGCTCGGCGTCGGGCCGCGGCTCGACCACCTCGAGAAGCTCCGACGCCGCGGCATAGTGCGGCTCGAGATCGGCGGTCCCGATCGGCCATCCACCGATGCCGAGCCCGGGCCGCGCCTCGAAGTCGTTGGCGCCCGCCGGCCGCGTCCAGCCGCCCCAGCAGTTCGAGCTGCCGCCGAGCATCCGCGTCCGGGTGCCGGTCAGGCTGTAGCGCGGATCCCAGACCTCGCCGTCGTAGAGCGCCTGCGAGCTTTGCGAGAAGGTCTCGCCGCCGGCCTCGAGCAGGCAGACCTGCCGGCCGGCGCGCGCCAGCGACAGGGCGATGGCGATGCCCGCGACCCCTCCTCCGACGATGCACACCTCGGTCGAGACCGCGCGCTCTCTCCGGAGCGACTCGGAGCCCTCAATCATCCTGACCCTCGTTTCGGCGACCGCCCCGATCGCGCGGAGCGGAAGCCGAGGAAAGCACGGGGGATCGTCGATCCACGCCTTGGACCATCGCCGACTCGAATCAGCCGTTCGGCGGAGAGACTCACCCGTCCGCCGTAGACCCGTCGTCGCAAGGCGCTCCAGTCGAGGGAATCGGGTCGCGGGAGCGATCGCGCAACCGCCCCGCATCCGCCGAATGGGGATCCGGCCGCGATCCCGCCACGACCGGAAGGCTGCACCGGCGCCGTTCGGCCAGCAAATCCGGGCGCGCAGGCAGCGACCTCGCGCATCAGGGCACGCCGTCGAGCCCCTTGGCCGGCGGCTGTCCGTGCGGCTAGTCTCGGCGTCCCGATGCCCGGAGCCGCGATGACCAACCACCTCTACTACGGCGACAACCTCGCCGTGCTGCGCGACAGCATCGCCACCGGCTCGGTCGATCTCGTCTATCTCGACCCGCCGTTCAACTCGAACGCCAGCTACAACGTGCTGTTTCGTGGTCCTGCGGGCAACGCGAGCGCGGCACAGATCGAGGCCTTCGACGACACCTGGCACTGGACCGACGCCGCCGAGGCCGCGTTCTCCGAGGTGCTGCGCTCCGGCAACGCCAACGCCGCCGAGATGCTGCGGGCCATGCGCAGCTTCCTCGGCGAGAACGACATGATGGCCTACCTCGCGATGATGGCGGTGCGCCTCATCGAGCTTCACCGGGTGCTGAAGCCGACCGGCAGCCTCTACCTGCACTGCGACCCGACGGCGAGCCACTATCTGAAGATATTGCTGGATGCGGTGTTTGGACCAGAACAGTTCGGCAACGAGATCATATGGCAGAGAACCAACGCGAAGAGCTTGGCGTTCACGCGTTTCGCGCGGAATCACGACACGATCTTGAGATTCACACGATCCGACCATTGGATCTGGAACGCTCAATATACGGAACACGATAAAAAATATATCGAAGGATTTTATAGGCATAAAGACCGAGACGGACGGATCTACCGCCTCAGCGATCTAACAAATCCCAACAAGAATCGCCCTAATTTGACGTATGAATTTATGGGCGTCACTCGCGTCTGGCGGTGGACCAAGAGCCGGATGGAGGCCGCACTTGCGGACGGCCTTATCGTCCAAAGTAAGCCTGGCGCTGTTCCAGCTCTCAAGCGCTACCTTGACGAGCAGGAAGGAACCCCGGTCGGGGACACATGGTCGGACATCAAGCCGGTCCAGGCACAAGCCCAAGAACGCCTCGGCTACCCCACCCAGAAACCCGTCGCCCTGCTCGAGCGCATCGTCGCCGCCTCGTCCAACCCCGGCGACGTGGTGCTCGACCCGTTCTGCGGCTGCGGCACCACGGTGCACGCGGCGGAGAAGCTCGGGCGGCAGTGGATCGGCATCGACGTCACCCACCTCGCCATCGGGCTGATCGAGAAGCGGCTGCGCGACGCCTTCCGGGCGTCGCGTTCCAGACCCACGGCGTGCCGCAGGATCTCGCCGGCGCGCGCGACCTCGCGGCGCGCGGCCAGTACCACGAGTTCGAGAAGTGGGCCTTGAGCCTGATCGCCGCCCAGCCCGGCAACCTCGGCAAGAAGGGCGCGGATCGCGGGCTCGACGGGGTGATCTACTTCGGCAAGACCAGCCGGGCGCTGGTCTCGGTCAAGGCGGGGCAGAACGTCAGCGTGCAGATGATCCGCGACCTGCGCGGGGTCATCGAGCGCGAGAAGGCGGCGATCGGCGTCTTCCTGACGCTCGCCCCGCCGACGCGGCCGATGGTCACCGAAGCGGCCGCCGCCGGGCAGTTCGAGGAGGCGGGCTTCACGCCGGTGCCGCGCATCCAGATCGTCCCGGTCGAGGAGGCGATGCGCCTGCGCGACCGCGCCGTCGCGCTGCCCGCGCGTCGCGACGACACCTTCAAGCGCGCGGCGCGCGAGGAGGCGCCGGAGCGGCAGGGCCGGCTCGATCTCTAGGACCGGGCCGGCGGGAACCCGGGCGGACCGCTCGAGGCCCGCGCGCGGATCGCCTCAGAGCGAGTAGTACATCTGGTA
>JBDHSS010000108.1:0-8658 GCA_039808205.1 Paracoccaceae bacterium
GAGGCGCTCGGCGGCAAGGGCGGCGGCGGCCGACCGGACATGGCGCAGGCCGGCGGCCCCGATCCGTCGCGGGCACCGCAGGCGATCGCGGCGGCGCGGGCGCTGCTGGAGGCGTAAGCGGCCGGCGGGCTGGCGGGTTTCAGTTGGACGGGAGGGATGCGATGCCAAAGGGCTATCTGATCGCGCGGATCGACGTGACCGATCCGGAACGCTACGGCCGCTATGCCGCGGCGACGCCGGGGATCGCCGCGCGCCACGGCGGGCGGTTCATCGTGCGCGCCGGCCGCCTCGAGGCCAAGGAGGGCAAGGCGCGCGCCCGGAACGCGGTGATCGAGTTCCCGGACTACGCGAGCGCGCTGGCCTTCTACGACGATCCCGACTATCGCGCCGTGCTGCCGGACGCGATCGAGGGCTCCGAGCGCGAGGTCATCATCGTCGAGGGAGCGGACTGATGCCGGCCTACTGGATCGCCCACGTCGAGGTCACCGACGCCGAGGGCTACGGCAAGTACGCCAAGCTCGCCGGCCCCGCCATCGAGAGCCACGGCGGCCGCTTCCTTGCCCGCGGCGGCAAGCATCGCCAGCTCGAGGGCACCGAGCGCGCGCGCAACGTCGTCGTCGAGTTCCCCGACCTCGCCGCGGCCGAGGCCTGCTACAACTCCGCCGCCTACCAGGAGGCCCTTCGCTTCGCCAAGGGCGCTTCTGTGCGCGACCTCGTGCTGGTCGAAGGCGTGTAGCATCGTCGACCGAAGCGGCGCCTCCGGCCCTGCGAGCGCCGGTCGGCGAACGCACTCCTTCGCCACGGGCTTGTTGCGCGCGAATCCGTCGCGCAACGCGACGGTGGTGACCGCAAGCGAGCGCTGGCTCATGCGAACCCGCGCAATCGCATCCGGCGTGTGACCGCGACGGTCTTTTCGGCAACCTTGCCAACGGCCGCGCATTCGATCGTCGCGCAGGCAAGTGGGACCACCGGGTCCCGCACTCGCCCATTCCATTACGGAGGAGGGCGCGGTTTCTCCTCTGTCCCGGCGCGACGTTCACGCCCGCGTCGACACCTCGGCACTCGGTCGTCCCGACGACGCGCGTTCGGCAAAGCCGTCTACCGACTGGTAGATGCCGGAAGCACGCGGCGCGCCTACGAGAGGCTGGACCGGCCGGCGTACACGGATCCCGCCGGGTCGGCCGATCGCGTGCGCCGGGAGGGGAAAATGGCCACCAACCACAAGCCGACTGCGATAGGGGATGCGGTGACGGTGATCGCCGACGGAAGGGACGGCTTCGGCGACCTTCTCGTCAACGACAGCGACAGCGATGGCGATCAGCTTCAGGTCAAGGGCGTGGCACGAGGCACGGTCGTGGGAGCGGTGGGAGCGCCACTCGCGGGAGCATATGGTGCGCTGACGGTGCAGGCTGGCGGCGCCTACCGCTACGATGTCGACGAGAGCCTGGACGCCGTCAGGAAGCTCGCGGACGGCGCCACGCGAACCGAGGCGTTCAGGATCACGGTCAGCGACGGGCGCGGCGGAGAGGCCAGCGAGACCCTGACGGTGACCGTGGTCGGGGTCAACGACGCGCCGGCGGCGGCAGACGATGCCAGGACAATCCGCGAGGACGCCGTGTCCGTGGCAGGAAAGGTGCTCACGAACGATCGCGACGTCGATGTCGGCGACACACTGCGCGTGACGGCGGTCGACCTCACGGCCGATCCCGGGAGCGCGGTCGCGGGTCGCTACGGTAGTCTCGTGCTGAATGTCGACGGCAGCTATGTCTATAGCATCGATAACGGTCTCGCCGAGGTTCAGGCGCTCGGCGTCGGCGAGACGGTGATCGACCGTTTCACTTACGAGATCGGGGACGCCCTCGGCGCGCGCTCGACAGCGACGCTCGTCATCACCATCGACGGTCGCAACGATCCGCTCGTGACGATGGCGGATGCCGCCGATGCGACTGTAGGGAGCCCGTCGACTGGCAACGTCCTCGGCAACGATGCCGACGTCGATGGCGACACCCTCGTGGTGCAGGCCGCCGGGCCCAAGGGGGGAACGGTGCTTGCCGCCGGCGCGACCGTCTCCGGAAAGTACGGGTCGCTCGTCGTTCAGGCTGATGGCAGCTACGCCTACACCGTCGACGGCAACAACGCCAAGGTGGCGGCGCTGAAGGGCTCCGCGACCCTCGCGGACAGCTTCACCGTGCAGGTCAGCGACGGCACCGTCACGAGGTCGTCGACGCTTACGCTTACCGTCCACGCAGGTTCGATTTCCCCGCCGCCGACGCTCGTCGACGATGACCTCGACGTGGTAGGCGACCACGCGACGAGCGGCAATCTCCTCGCCAATGATGCCAACGTCACCGAGATCACCGCCGTGAACGGAGCGCCCCTGGCATCCGGCGTTCCCGTCGACGGTGCCTACGGCAGTCTCGCAGTGTCGGCCGACGGAGATTTCGTGTATCTGCCCGACATCCGTTCACTGCATCTCCTGCCCGGCGAACACGGCCAGGAGACCTTCACTTACAACGCGCGCGGCCCCGGGGGCAGCGCGCAGGCGACCGTGCATATCACGGTGGTCGGAGCCAACGACGCGCCGGCGCTGAACCCGTTCGTGTCGACCGAGGTGGTCGAAGACGGCCCCGATGGGTCCGGCCGCGCGGCCTTCCGCGATCCCGACCCGGGCGACGTTCACACCGCGCTCTTCGTCGCTGACGGACCGACGCCCTACGGCGCGCTCTATCACTCCCTGGAGGAGCCTCCCGGCGCAGACGCGGACGGGACGTTGAGCTGGAGCCTGGTGCTTACGGACAATGCGCAAGCTCTCGGCGAGGGCGAGCGGTTCGTCCAGTCGTATCATGCAGTGCTCGAGGATGGCGGCGGAAACGGCGTGCAGCAGACCCTCGCGATCACCATCGTCGGTCGCAACGACGCGCCGACCTTCTCCGAAGGAGTCGATCTCCCGACGGTCAAGGAATGGGCCAATGGCTCCCCGCAGGAGCTCTCGGACCTCATGCACGTCTCGGAGGCGAACTTCTTCTTCGGCGACGTCGACCTCTCCGATGTCCATACCGTGTCGGCGGTGGCGCACGATCCGGGATACCTCGGGGAATTCACGGTGGAGCTCGTGGACCAACCGAACCACCTCGGCCTCGCTCATTTCGAGGTGGCCGACAGCGCCATCGACGGGTTGCTTGACGGCGAAATCGTCGTTCAAAGCTACGACGTCACCGTTACCGACAATCATGGCGGAAGCGTCACCCGGACGGTGACGGTCGAGATCGAGGGCAGCTCGGATGCGGAGGCACCGGAGAAGGCATTCTTCCGCGCAGAGGAGGACGTCGAGCGCGTGGTCCCGAAGAGCGAGGGCCTGTTCGCCTACAATCCGTATGCGACAACGCTCGTCGACGTGACGCCCCTCTTTGGAGACGCAGTGCCGGCCGGCACTCCGATGGATCTCAGCATCGGGACACTGACCTTCGGCGCCGATGGCTCGTTCGTCCTCGAGCCCAACGCGGAAGCAAACACGAATCGTGCGGGTGGCGAGTTCGATATCGACTTCACCTATTCGGCGACCGGCCCCGACGGCCCGGTCAGCGGGACGTTCAACATCACGCTCGAGGGTGCGAACGACCTGCCGCTGGTCGAGGACGCGGACGCGACGGCCACGGTGTCGGCGGACGGAGCCAGCACTGCGGACGGACTGGTCACCTTCGGCGACCCCGACGGGGGAGACGCGCACCGCACCTCCTTCTATCCGGCGCAGGCTGGCTATCTCGGCGAGTTCTCGGCGACGGTGACGGACGAGCCGGTCGATGGTGCCGGCGGCAAGGTCGGATGGCACTTCGCGATCGAGCCGGGTGTGCTCGCGCTCATCCCGCCGGGGGAGACCCGCACGCAGACCTACACGATCGTCATCCAGGATTCTGCCGCGGCGTCGGTGGAACAGCAGGTAACCGTGACGCTCGAAGGTCCTGCTGCCGCGCAGGTCAGCGCGCACGATGATGCGGTTCTGACGAACGCGGCGCTCGGCAGCGCGATCGCGATCCCGGAATGGGCGCTCGTCGGGAACGACATCAGCACGGCCGGTCCCGTCACCCAGATCGGCGCGGTCCGCGATGCGAGCGGCGGCACGCTCGCCGGGTTCACGCCCACGCCGGCGACCGACGACCTCGTCGGTTTCACCCTGGCGACGGCGGGCGGGGGCGGCTTCAGTTACGACGCGACGGCCGGCGGCGGCACGGGATCGGCGCACGTCGCCGTTTCCCGGACCGCCAGCGGCAGCGGCACGGCCGGGGCCGACATCCTCGTCGGCAGCGGCGGCAACGACAGGCTGCTGGGCGGCGACGGCAACGACATCGTGATCGGTGGGAACGGCAACGACACGCTTTCCGGCGACCTCGGCGACGACCATGTCAGCGGGGGTAACGGCGACGACGCGATCACCGAGTGGTATGGCACCCGCACGATCGTCGATGCCGGCGATGGCGACGACATCGTCAATATCCTCGCCGACGGCACGATGCGCGGCCCCATCGATGGCGGAGCCGGCCGCGACGTGCTCTCCGTCAGCGGAAGCGACATCACCGCCCTTGACCTGAGCGGGATCGAGGTGTTGCAGCAGAACGGTGTCCGGACGACGGGAAGCGTGGCGCAGTTCGAGAGCTTCGCGACCATCTGGAGGGCGCCGGGAGCCGAGGGCGCGGCGATCTCGCTCCTGCTGGCCGATGCCGGCGACTTCGACCTCGGGGGCCGCGAGACAAGCGTCGGTCCTGGCGGAGCAATCCTCGTGCGCAACGCCACGATCCAGGCATCGGACGCGGGGAACACGATCCGCGGCGGGCTCGGCAACGACAACCTCACCGGAGGCGCCGGAGCGGACGTGCTCGGCGGCGCCGCCGGCTTGGACAGCCTGACCGGCCGGGCCGGCGCGGACGCTTTCGTTTTCGCCGCGCCGGGACAGGGCTCCGACACCATCATCGACTTCGCCCATCTCGCAGACCGCATCGTCGTCGGTGCGGGCGGCTTCGGCGGCGGCCTCGGGGCAGGGGCAGCGGTTCACCTCGACACCGGAAGCGCGCCGGTCGCCATGACCTCCGGAACCGGGTGGTTTCTCTACGACACCGATGACGGGCGACTCCTCTGGGACGACGACGGTGCCGGCGCCGACGCAGCCATCCAGATCGCCACCCTTTACGGAATGCCGGCGCTGTCCGCGGCCGACTTCGTCGTGCGCGACGATCCCTTCCTCACCTGAAGGAGAAACGGCGCCGACCGCCGAAGTGACCGAGACCCGAAGGCAGGGCGTGCCGGCACGGTGTGCCAGCTCGCCGCTCCCGTCATCCGTGCCTCGCGGTTTCGTTCAGCGCCAGCGCGACGTTGGGCAGCCTCTCCGCTCCGAACGCGCCGCACCGGTCGTCGACGAGATCGAGCACGTCCCTCCAGCGTGTGAACCCCACGAGACCGCCTTCGTCGGGGAAGCCGATGTAGCGCCAGCTCGGGTACATGGCGCAGTAGTCGAGCGCAGTGGCGTGCGGCGCGACGCCGTCCTGCTCGCCATGGACCAGGATGACGGGGCACGCCACCTCGCCGAGACCGGGTGGCCACGCGTTCCGGGAGCGGACGAGCTCGGCGCACAGGGTCGCCTGGTGATTGGCGCCCGCAGATATCACGGACGTAAATCCAGAGATCACCGTCTCGGCGATGTCGGGGTCAGAGAATGCGCGTGCATCGGCTGGCGTGGAGCGAAAGAAATGCTCGGACCTGTTCTGCAAGCCCGTTCCGGATCATGTTCGCATGCGAGGCTCGGATAAGGAACGGAAGAATGTGCGGCGCGTAGCGGGCGCAGGCCACCCAGATGCGGCCCGTGGCATGCAGGCGGCGGAACTGTTCGATCCTGACGATGGGAAAGGCGCAGCCGATCCCGACGATGCGGTCTACGCGCTGCGGTGCGGCCCGGGCCAGCATCAACGTCAGACCGAGGCCGAAGTCCGGAGCGACAACGGGGCAGCTTGCGATCTCGGCCTGACGCAGTATCTCGAGGTGATCCGCCACAGCCACCTCGTGGACGTCCCGTTCGGGCGGTGCCGGGTGGCTCGCTCCGAAGCCGGCCCGTATGGGAACCAACAGCCGGATGTTACGCCGCCGCAGCTCCTGCTCGCCGGACTTTGTCGTCGGGTAACATCCCCTCAATACCGATTGCAGCCACAGCACCGGTCGGCCCGACGGGTCACCCAACTGCATCACCGCGAGCTTGCGTCCGTCGGCCAGGCGAACGTGCCCGCGCTGGCGGTCGCGGACGCACCGGGCCGGGGAACGGGCCGGCCGAGGGCGAGCGGGGGCGACGGCAACGGCCTGCAGCAGCATCGTCGCGAGCCTGACGAGCTCGCCCTGGCTGCAGGCGCCGGTCTTGCCGAGGATCGAGTGCAGCTGCGAGCGCACCGTGCCCTCGGTGCGGCCGCTGGCCCGCGCGACCTCGCGGACCGTCTCGCCGGCGGCCAGCGCCCGGACGAGCGCGATCTCGGCGCCGGTCAGGGCGAAGACCCGCGACAGCACGCCGCCGGTCTCGTCGTGCCAGACGTTCTCGGTGCTGACCGCGAGCGCGTGGCGTCGCGCTCTGCCGCTGTCGAGGGTCCTGAGATGCAGCGGAAGCGGTCGCTCGCGCGCTTTCGGACGAAGACGGACGACGTCATCGCGCGGTCTCGGTCCGAGCGCGACCAAGGGCGGCTTCGCCTTCTCGACATGGGTCTAGAGGCATCTGGCCGAGCGCTTCCTCGACCCGGTCAAGCAGGTCCGTGGTCTCGCAACCCGATACGACGGGAACGCGAGACCTACGTCTTCGCTCAAGCTCGCCGCAGTCCGCCCTCCCGGAACCGAGATATCCGTCAGCACCCTACCCGATCAGGGTCAGCGCGCGGTCGAAGCCGGTGAGCGACGTGACGCCCTCCGGCGTCACCAGCACGTCGTCCTCGATCCGGACGCCGAGAGCCCCGGCGCGCATCAGGCTCGGCTCGATGGTGAAGACCATCCCAGGCTCCATCGCGGCCATGTTGCCGATCATCACCTGCGGCGGCTCGTGCACGTCGAGGCCGAGCCCGTGGCCGGTCTTGGTGAGCACGAGCTCGCCGAAGCCCGCGTCGTGGAGGCTCGCCGTCACCCGACGGTCGAGCTCGTCGAGCGTCATCGGCGGCGCGGCGATCGTGCGGCCGAGCGCGTTCGCGGCGAGGACCGCGGCGTAGATGTCGCGCGCCTCGGGGCCCGCAGCGCCGACGAAGAAGGTGCGGGTGATGTCGGCGTTGTAGCCGCCCCACGCGGCGCCGAAGTCGAGGAGCAGCGGCTGCCCGCGCTCGAGCCGGCGCTCGGGGCTCGGGGTGCCGTGCGGGTCGGCCGACGCGGGGCCAGCGAGCACGATCGGGTCGAACGCGAGCCCGTCGGCGCCGCGCTCGAGCATCTCGATGACGAGGCGCTGGCGGAACGCGGTCTCGCTCATGCCGGCGGCGGCGACGGAGAGCGCGGCGGCGAGCGCCCCTTCGCTGATCGCGATCGCGCGGCGCAGCGCCGCGATCTCGTCCGCGTCCTTGTGCAGTCGCATCCGGGCGATGGCGGCGTGCGCCTCGATCAGGGTCGCCTTCGGGAACGCCCGGCGGATCGCCTCGGCCTCGAAGACCCGCATCCGCTGCCCCTCGAGCCCGATGCGGGAGGGCGTGAAGCGCGCGGCGAGCGCGCGGAAGGCGTCGTCGTAGCCGTCGGCGTCCTGCCAGTAGATCGTCACCGCGTCGGGCGCCACGCTCTGCCACTTCGTCCGCTCCAGGAGCGGAATGACCGCATGCAGCGGCCCTTCGCGCGGCACGAAGAGCACCGTCGGCCGTTCCATCAGGTGGAAGTGCGCGCCGGTCAGGAAGTAGAGGTTCGGGCCCGGCACCATCGCCGCGGCGTCGAGATCCGCCGCCGCCATCGCCGCCCGCAGCCGCCCGAGACGCGCCGCTCCAGCCATCTTCCACGTCCCCCGTCCCTATTGCGCCGGCTCCGGTTTATCACCTAACCTCGGGCAGTGCATAACAGAACCGAATGCTGCGGCCGAGGCGCGTCAGGCGCTACCGACGACCCCGACAGCATCGCCCGACCAAGGGGGAGACGCATGAGACTGATGCCAACGCTCTTCGCAGCGACCGCGACGAGCCTGCTGATGCTGGGCGCCGCCGAGGCCAAGACGCTCGTCTATTGCAGCGAGGGCTCGCCCGAGGGCTTCGACCCGGCGCCCTGGACCGCGGGCACCACGTTCGACGCCTCGTCGCGCACCGTCTATGACCGGCTGATCGAGTTCAAGAAGGGCTCGACCGAGACCGAGCCCGGCCTCGCGACCAGCTGGGACGTGTCCGAGGATGGCACCGAGATCACCTTTCACCTGCGCCCCGGGGTGAAGTTCCAGACCACCGACTGGTTCACGCCGACGCGCGACATGAACGCCGACGACGTCGTCTTCACCTTCACCCGGCAGTTCGACAAGTCGAGCCCGTGGTACGAGTATGCGCCGGGCATCGCCTGGGAATACTTCAACGGCACGATGGCGACCTCGCTGAAGGAGATCGTCAAGGTCGACGACATGACGGTGAAGTTCGTGCTGAAGCGGCCGGACGCGACCGTCCTCGCCACCTTCCCGATGGACTTCGCCTC
>JBDHSS010000109.1:0-8620 GCA_039808205.1 Paracoccaceae bacterium
GCGCCCGCCGCAGGCGCTGCCGCGGCCGTGCCGCCGGTGCCGCCGTACTGCGCGATCGCCCAGTTCAGCCACTTGTCATAGGCCTCCTGGCTCACCGCCTTGACGACGATCGGCATGAAGCTGTGGTTCTTGCCGCAGAGCTCCGAGCACTGGCCGAAGTACACGCCTTCCTTCTCGACGCGGAACCACGTCTCGTTGAGCCGCCCGGGCACCGCGTCGATCTTCACCGCGAAGGCCGGGATCGTCCACGAGTGGATCACGTCGGCGCCGGTGACGAGCAGGTGCACGACCTTGTTGACCGGCACCACGACGGCGTTGTCGGTCGCGAGCAGATGATATTGCGGCTCGTAGCCGTGATCGGCAAGCTCGTCCTCGTTGAGGAGCAGCGCGTCGAAATTGACCTCGTTCGCCGGGTAGTAATACGACCAGTACCACTGGTTGCCGGTGGCGCGGATCGTGAGATCGGGCGTCGGCACCTCGAGCTGCTTGAACAGGATCGGCAGCGAGAACGACCCCATCACGATCAGGATCAGGACCGGGATCAGCGTCCAGGCCATCTCGAGCTTGGTGTTGTGGGTGAAGGTCGCCGGCACCGGATTGCGCTTGGCGTTGAAGCGGAAGATCACGATGAGGAGCAGCACGCACACGAGCGCCACGATCGCGAACATCGTTGCGTGCACCCACCCAGACAGCCAGTGCATGTCGTGCGCGACCTCGGTCACCGCGGGCTGATAGTTCATGCCCCCGGGCGTCGGCGCGCCGATCACCGGAAGGTCGCGCGGCTCGCCGGTTTCCTGGGCCCAGGCGGCCCCGGCCGCCAGCATCGCGATCAGGCCGAGACCCAGCCCCCAGCGGTTCATCTTCATGCGTCCGTCCGCTCTTGTTCTCGGGCCCGGATCGCCGCTTCGCACGCGCCCCGGGCCTCGCGTGTTGTAGCTCCGTCGAGATCAACCATATTAGCGTGCGAAGGACAAGACGCGGGATTGCCGCGGCCGCAAGGAGCTCCCGATGCCAACCACGCCCCGTTTCCGCCCGTTCGAGGACAACCTCGATGAGGCCGCCGCCCTTGCCGTGCTGCGCGAGACGCTCGCCGGCGCCGACGACGGCGAGCTCTTCCTCGAGCGCCGCCGCGGCGAGGCGCTGGCCTTCGATGACGGTCGCCTCCGGAACGCGAGCTACGACGCGGGCGAGGGCTTCGGCCTCCGCGCCGTGCGCGGCGAGACGGTGGGCTACGCACACGCGAGCGAGATCTCGGAGCCCGCGCTCCGGCGTGCCGCCGAGACCGCGCGCCTCGCCGTCGGCGCCGGCGGCGGCAGCCTCGCGGTCGCGCCCAAGGCGACCAACCAGCGCCTCTACACCGACCGCGACCCGTTCGACGACGCCGAGTTCGCGGTCAAGGTCGAGATGCTGCGCGAGATCGACGCCTTCGTCCGCGGCCTCGATCCGCGCGTGGTGCAGGTCTCGGCCTCGCTCGCCGCCTCGATGCAGGAGGTCGAGATCCTGCGCGCCGACGGCCTGC
This sequence comes from Paracoccaceae bacterium, assembly GCA_039808205.1. GTDB lineage: Bacteria > Pseudomonadota > Alphaproteobacteria > Rhodobacterales > Rhodobacteraceae > Amaricoccus. The sequence goes on from JBDHSS010000109.1 coordinate 1,520, forward strand.
GGCTGGCCGAGGCGCGGCCGATGGTGCGGCTCAACATCTCGGTCATCGTCGAGGAGAACGGCCGGCGCGAATCGGGCTCGGCCGGCGGCGGCGGCCGCACCGGCCTCGCACCGCTCATGGGCACCGACCACTGGCAGGGCGTCGCCCGCGAGGCACTGCGCATCGCCACGGTGAACCTCAAGGCCGAGCCGGCGCCGGCCGGGGTCATGGACGTGGTGCTCGGCCCCGGCTGGCCCGGCATCCTGCTGCACGAGGCGATCGGCCACGGTCTCGAAGGCGACTTCAACCGCAAGAAGACCTCGGCCTTCGCCGGCCTGATGGGCACGCGCATCGCCGCCCCCGGCGTCACCGTCGTCGACGACGGCACCATCCCCGACCGCCGCGGCTCGATCAGCTTCGACGACGAGGGCACGCCGTCGCAGCGCAACGTGCTGATCGAGGACGGCATCCTCGTCGGCTACATGCAGGATCGCCAGAACGCGCGCCTGATGGGCGTGGCGCCGACCGGCAACGGACGCCGCGAGAGCCACGCCTCGGCACCGATGCCGCGGATGACCAACACCTACATGCTCGGCGGCGATACCTCGCCCGCGGACATCCTCGCCGGGCTCGAGGACGGCATCTATGCCGTCGGCTTCGGCGGCGGCCAGGTCGACATCACCAACGGCAAGTTCGTCTTCTCCTGCACCGAGGCCTACCGAGTCAGGAACGGCAAGGTCGGCGCCCCGGTGAAGGGCGCCACGCTGATCGGCGACGGCGCCACCGCGCTCCGGCACATCCGCGCGATCGGCAACGACATGGCGCTCGACCCGGGCATGGGCAACTGCGGCAAGAACGGCCAGTGGGTGCCGGTGGGCGTCGGCCTGCCGACCGTGCGCATCGGCGGCCTGACGGTCGGCGGCAGCGCCACGTGACGCCACGAAGGGGCTATGGTGCCGCAGAAGGGACTCGAACCCCCGACCCCATCATTACGAATGACGTGCTCTACCAGCTGAGCTACTGCGGCGCGCGCTCCCCTTAGCAACGACGGCCGCGGCCGTAAAGGTGCTAGCGATCGCGGCCGAGGAAGCGCTCGACGGCAGCGACGAAGGCGGTGGGCGCGTCGGCGTGCAGCCAGTGCCCGGCCCCGGCCAACTCGACGTGCTCCGCCGCCGGGAACAGCGCCCGGATCCGGTCCCAGTGCGCCGCGCGGACGTAGTCCGAGCGCGCGCCGGTCAGGAACAGCGTCGGGCCGTCGAAGCGCGCCTCAGTGGCGGGAAAATCCATGATCCTCGGCATCTCGGCGCCGAGCGCCTCGAGGTTCAGCCGCCACGCGGCGCGGCCGTCCTCGATGGCGAGGCTCTGCAGCAGGAATGCGCGCACCGCCGCCTCCGGCACCCGCTCGGCCAGGGCGGTGTCGGCCTGCGCGCGGCGGGCGATGCTCGCGAGGTCGAGCGCACGCATCGCCTCGACGTAGCCGATCTGGCTGTGCGTGTACGCTGTCGGCGCAATGTCGGCGACGATCAGCCGGTCGATCCGGGCGGGCTCGGTCAGCGCCAGCACCATCGCCGCCTTGCCGCCCATCGAGTGGCCGAGCACGTCCGCCTGCCCGCCGAGGTCGGCGATCGTCTCGGCGAGGTCGGCGGCCAGCACCGCGTAGTCGTGCCGCGGGCTCCACGGGCTCTCGCCGTGGTTGCGCAGGTCGACCGTCACCACCCGCCGGTGCAGCGCCAGCCGCTTGGCGATGCTCGACCAGTTGCGCGCGGCGCCGAAGAGGCCATGCACGACGAGGAGCGGGGGTGCGTCGGTGGCGGAGCCGTGGACAGTGGTTGCAAGGCGCATGGGTCAGATCACCAGGCTGGTCAGCACGGGGTCGTCGGTAATGTCGAGCCAGGAGAAGCCGGCCGCCGCCATCCGCGGCTCGAGCGCCTCGAAATCCTCCCGCGCCCGGCCCTCGATGCCGATCAAGACCGAGCCGAAGTTGCGCGCCGACTTCTTCAGGTACTCGAAGCGGGTGATGTCGTCGCCGGGGCCGAGGGTGCCCAGGAACTCGCGCAGCGCCCCCGGCCGCTGCGGCAGCCGCAGGATGTAGTATTTCTTGCGGCCATCCCAGCGCAGCGCCCGCTCCTTGACGTCGGGCAGGCGCTCGAAGTCGAAGTTGCCGCCGGAGACCACCGCCACCACCGTCCGGCCCGCAATCGGCAGGTCGCGGAGCGCATCGACCGCCAGCGCGCCGGCGGGCTCGAGCACCATGCCCTCGACGTTGAGCATCTCCATCATTGTCGCACAGATCCGCCCCTCGGGCGCGAGCAGCACGTCCCCGGCCGCGATGCCGCCGAGCGCCGCGAGGTTCAGCTCGCCGATGCGCGCGACCGCCGCGCCATCGACGAAGCTGTCGACCTCGGCCAGCGTGACCGGATGCCCGGCCGCAAGCGCTGCCTTGAGGCTCGCCGCACCCGCGGGCTCGACCGGGTGGAGCGGCGTGCCGGGCGCGAGCGCGGCCAGCACCTGCACCAGCCCCGCCGACAGCCCGCCGCCGCCGACCGGCGCCACCACGAGATCAGGCGCGCGGCCGAGCTGCTCGACGAGCTCGAGCCCGCAGGTCGCCTGCCCCTCGATCACGTCCGGATCGTCGAACGGCGGCAGGAAGTGCGCGCCCTCCTCGCCGGCGAAGTCCTGCGCCGCGGCGAGCGTCGCGTCGAAATAGTCGCCGACGAGGCTGATCGCCACGCGGCCGCCGCCGAACTGCCGGGTCTTGTCGATCTTCTGCCGCGGCGTCGTCACCGGCATGAAGACGACGCCATCCACGCCGAAGTGCCGGCAGGCATAGGCCATCCCCTGCGCGTGGTTGCCGGCCGAGGCGCAGACGAAGCGCGCCGGCGGCCGCGGCCGCGCCAGCGCCCGGCGCATGGCGTTGAAGGCGCCACGCAGCTTGTAGGAGCGCACCGGCGTCAGGTCCTCGCGCTTCAGCCAGACGTCGGCGGCGTAACGCTCGGAAAGGAAGTCGTTGCGCTGCAGCGGTGTCGGCTCGAGCACGGCGCGGAGCGCGGCCGCCGCCTCGCGCACGCCGGCGAGAAAGTCTCCGCCCGGACGGTCCATCGCGCCTTCCCCTCGCCTGTCGCGCCGCGGCGCTCGGGCCAGCATTAGGTCGGCGCCGCCGGGGTGCGCAACCCGGACCGCGCCTTCCGAAGCCGGCATCCGCCTCACCCGCGAGTGATTTCACGCCATCGCGGCGTTGCGCCCGTGCGGTTTTGCGGGTCAATGAGAGCGCCGCCGCGGCCGCGGTGCGACGCGATGCCCCATTGCCGGAGCCCTCAGTGTTCGTCTCCTTCTTCCCGAATCCGCCGAAGCTGTTCTTCTGGTCGGCCGCGATCTGGTCGGCGCTCTGCGTCGCCGGCTGGTATCTCGGCGGCGCGGGCCTGGGCGCCCACTTCGGCCTCGCGGGACCGGAGAACGGCACCTTGCCGATCAGCGTCGGGCGGTTCTGGTCGGGGCCGTTCCTGTGGTTCTACATCTACTACGTGCTCGCCGTCGGCATCTTCGCGCTGGCCTGGCAGGCGATCGCGCCGCATCCGTGGTGGCGCTGGTCGGTGCTCGGGTCGGCGCTGCTGTTCTTCACGACCTACTACCAGGTCCAGGTCTCGGTCGCGATCAACGACTGGTACGGCCCGTTCTACGACCTGATCCAGGACGCGCTCGGCAAGACCCGGCCGGTCGCGCTCAGCGAGTTCTTCGGCTTCATCATCACCTTTTTGGAGATCGCGCTGGTCGCCGTGGCGGTGATGGCGCTGACCCGCTTCTTCGTCAGCCACTACGTCTTCCGCTGGCGGACGGCGATGAACGACTACTACATGGCGCACTGGCCGAAGCTGCGCCAGATCGAGGGCGCCTCGCAGCGGGTGCAGGACGACACCATGCGCTTCGCCACCACCACCGAGCAGCTCGGGGTCAGCCTGCTCGACGCGCTGATGACGCTGATCGCCTTCCTGCCGGTGCTGGTCACGCTCTCGGCCGACATCACCAGCCTGCCGATCGTCGGCGAGATCCCGAACCCGCTGGTGGTCGCAGCACTCGCGTGGTCCGCCTTCGGCACCGGCCTGCTCGCCCTCGTCGGGATCAAGCTGCCGGGCCTCGAGTTCCGCAACCAGCGGGTGGAGGCCGCCTATCGCAAGGAACTCGTCTACGGCGAGGACGACGCCGACCGCGCCGATCCGACGACGACGACCTGGCTCTTCGCCAACCTCCGGCGCAACTACTTCCGCCTCTACTTCCACTACGTCTACTTCAACGTGACGCGCTATCTCTACATCCAGACCGACAACGTCTTTCCCTACATTATCCTGGCGCCGACGATCGTGGTCGGCGCCATCACCCTCGGCGCGATGAACCAGATCCTGAACGCGCTCGACCAGGTGCGCACGTCGTTCCAGTACCTCATCACCTCGTGGCCGACGATCGTGGAGCTCCTGTCGATCTACAAGCGCCTGCGCGCCTTCGAGGCGACGATCCACGGCGAGGTGCTGCCGACGATCGACCGCGAGTTCATGGCCGCGACCCAGGTCCGCGGCGGCGCGCCGATGATCGACGGCTGAGGCCGCTTGTCTCCCGCGGCGGCGCGACTAGGTTCCGGGCGACCGCCGCCGGCGGCAGTTGCAGGGAGGCGGACGTGAAGAAGATCGGCTTTCTCTCCTTCGGCCACTGGTCGCCGGCGCGCGGCTCGGGCACCCGGTCGGCGGCGGACGCGCTCCTCCAGTCGATCGAGCTCGCCGTGGCCGCCGAGGAGCTTGGCGCCGACGGCGCCTACGTGCGCGTCCACCACTTCGCCCGGCAGCTCGCCTCGCCGTTCCCGCTCCTCGCGGCGATCGGCGCCCGCACCCGCCGCATCGAGATCGGCACCGCGGTCATCGACATGCGCTACGAGAACCCGTTCTACATGGTCGAGGACGCCGGCGCCGCCGATCTCATCGCCGGCGGCCGGCTGCAGCTCGGCATCAGCCGCGGCTCGCCCGAGCAGGTCGTCGACGGCTGGCGCCACTTCGGCTTGGCGCCCGCCGACGGCGAGACCGACGCCGACATGGCGCGCCGCCACGCCGAGACCTTCCTCGAGCTCCTCGAGGGCCGGGGTTTCGCCGCGCCCAACCCGCGGCCGATGTTCCCGAACCCGCCGGGCCTCCTGCGGCTCGAGCCACATTCCGAGGGCCTTCGCGAGCGAATCTGGTGGGGGGCGGCCACCGACGCGACCGCGGTCTGGGCCGCGACGCTCGGGATGAACCTGCAGAGCTCGACGCTGAAGTTCGACGAGAGCGGCGAGCCCCTGCACATCCAGCAGGCGCGCCAGATCCGCGCGTTCCGCGACGCCTGGCAAGCGGCCGGCCACGTGCGCGCGCCGCGCGTCTCGGTCAGCCGCTCGATCTTCGCGCTGGTGAGCGACCAGGACCGCGCCTATTTCGGCGGCGCCGACGACCGGGACTCGATCGGCTACCTCGACGAGAACACCCGCGCGGTCTTCGGCCGCTCCTACGCCGCCGAGCCCGACCGCCTGGTCGAGGAGCTCGCGCGCGACGAGGCGATCGCCGAGGCCGACACCCTGCTGCTGACGGTGCCGAACCAGCTCGGCGTCGACTACAACGCCCACGTGATCGAGGCCATCCTCACTCACGTCGCCCCGGCGCTCGGCTGGCGCTGAGGGGGCTCCGGCGCGCAGCGCTCACAAGAAGCACGCCGCGCGTCCGTCGGCGCGGATCGTTGCGGCGCCCTTCTCGATCTGGCTGCCGCGGCGGAGGATGTATCGGCTGCCGGAGGTGGGCGAGCGGCGCTTGGGGTCGGGGAGGACCGCCATCAGGCGGGCGGCGCGCTGGGGGCCGAGGTCGGCGGCGTCGACCTTCCAGTAGTGGCGCGCTGCCGCCTGCACGCCGAAGACGCCCTCGCCCATCTCCGCGACGTTGAGGTAGACCTCCATGATGCGCCGCTTCGGCCACAGCGCCTCGATGAGGACGGCGAAGCCCGCCTCGAGCCCCTTGCGCAGCCAGGTGCGCCCCGGCCACAGGAAGACGTTCTTCGCCACCTGCTGGCTGATCGTCGAGCCGCCGCGCAGCCGCTCGCCGTCCTCGAAGGCCGAGCGGATGCCGGCGAAGTCGAAGCCCCAGTGGCTGCAGAAATTCGCGTCCTCCGCGGCCGCCGCCGACAGCGGCAGGTCGTCCGACATCGCCGCGAGCGGCACCCAGTCGCGCTCGATGCCGCCGAGCCGCAGCCGCTCCGACAGCATGTAGATGCCGGGCGGCGGGTTGACGAAACGAAAGAGGAGGACGAGCACGACGGCGGCGGCCGCCAGCGCGAGCGCTGTGCGCGCGAGCAACCGCCAGAGGCGCCGCCAGCGGAGCGCGAGGATGCGGGCCATGGCTCAGAGGTCGTAGAGCGCGGCGTACTTCGCCTCGAGATAGGCGAGGAGCGCCGCCTCGCTTGGCTCGTGCCCGACCGCCTCGGCGATCAACCGGCGCGGCGGGACCATGCGCCCGCGGCGGTGGATGCGCGGACCGAGCCAGGCGAGCACCGGCGAAAGGTCGCCCGCGGCGAGCGCGGTGTCGAGTCCGGGCAGGTCGGCGCGCAGCGCCGCGTCGAGCTCGCCCGCGTAGACGTTGCCGAGCGTGTAGGTCGGGAAGTAGCCGAAGAGGCCCGCCGACCAGTGCACGTCCTGCAGCACGCCCTGGCGCGCGTCCGGCACCCTGCGGCCGAAGTCGGCGAGGAAGCGCGCGTTCCACGCGGCCTCGAGGTCGGCGACGGCGAGATCGCCCGCGATCAGCGCCCGCTCGAGGTCGAAGCGCATCAGGATGTGCAGGTTGTAGTGCACCTCGTCGGCCTCGGTGCGGATGAACCCCGGCGCCACCGCGTTGACCGCGCGCCAGAGCATGTCGGGGTCCGCCGCGCCGGCGCTGCCGAAAGCCGCCTGCATCGCGCCGAAGAGCCAGCCGCAAAACGCCCGGCTGCGGCCGATCTGGTTCTCGAACAGCCGCGACTGGCTCTCGTGGACGCCCATCGACGCATGGGCACCGGCGGGCAGCATCGCCTGCGCCGGATCGAGCCCCTGCTCGTAGACCGCGTGCCCGACCTCGTGCAGCGTCGAGT
>JBDHSS010000110.1:0-8603 GCA_039808205.1 Paracoccaceae bacterium
CGGCCGGACCCTGGCGAGCCTCGGGCCCGACCGGGTGCTGGAGCGCGGCTTCGCCATCGTCCGCGACCTCGACGGGCGGGTGCTGACCCGCGCCGCCGAGGCCCGGCGCGAGCCGGGGCTCGAGCTCGAGTTCGCCGACGGCCGGGTGGTCACCCGCGGCGCCGGCCCCGTCTCGCGCAAGCGCTCGACGGAGCCGGGGCCCGACCAGGGGAGCCTGCTGTGAGTGAGCTGGCTGCAGAGACCTTGTTGAACTAGAACCGGCAACTTGGATCCTCGACAGATCGTCGTGCTCTGCGCTTGACCCGCCGACACCGACGTTCCATCTTCGTTCACATGGAACGCCCGCACCCGCTCTCGCGCCCGCCGACGTGGCCGCGGCCGCCGTTCTGCCTGACCGCGGGCCAGCTAGACCTGCCCCCCACCGGGGCGCGGGTGGCGGTGGCTGGCGTGGTGATCTGCCGGCAGCGACCGGGCACCGCCAAGGGCGTGATCTTCATCACGCTCGAGGACGAGACCGGCGTCGTCAACGTCGTGGTCTGGGCCAAGGTCTTCGAGCGCTTCCGCCGGGCGGTGATCGCCGGGCGGTGCCTGAAAGTCACCGGCCGGGTGCAGCGCGACGGCGACGTGGTGCACGTCGTCGCCGAGCGCATCGAGGATCTCTCGGGCCTTCTCGACGAGATCGTCGGCGTCGTCGACCTGCCGCCGCCAACGGTCTGGCCACGCGGCGAGGGCGAGCCCCGCCACGCGCCCGCCCTGCCCGACCCTCCGGCGCGGGCGGGCTGACCGGCCTTTCTCCTCCGGTGACGGGAAATTCATCACGCGGGGACTGACCGCGACCGCCGGCTTGCGGCATACTTTCCGCGCGGGCTTCGGCCACCACGCCCGAGTCCACCCGTTCCGAGCACCTTCGGAACGTCGCTCGACTGCCCTGCGCGCCAACCGGAGCGCAGGGCTTTTTTCAAGGAAGGGTCAGCTCGACAGGCTCAGCGCGACGAAGCGCGGCTGGCCGTCGCGGCGGACGAGGAGCAGGATCGAGTTGCGCCCGGCCTGCTCGGCCGCGTCGATGCGCGCCTGCATCTCCTTCGCCGTGCGCACCGGCTCCTGGCCGACCTCGACGATGACGTCGCCCTCGCGCATGCCCTTGGCGAAGGCATCCGAGCTTGCGTCGACCGCGGTGACGACGAGGCCGGCGGCGGCCTTGTCGAGGTTGAACTCGCGGCGCAGCTCGTCGCTCGCCGGCGCCAGCGTCATCCCGAGCACGGTCTGGTCGACGGGCGCCGGCGCCTCCTTCTCCGGCGCGCCGGGGGCGGCGGCGAGGGTGGTGTCCTCGAGCAGGCCGACCTCGACCTTCAGCGTCGTCTCCTTGCCGTCGCGGAACACCACGACGTCGACGGACTTGCCGACGGGGGTGTCGGCGACGATGCGCACCAGCTCGCGCGTGTCGTCGATCGGCTCGTCGCCGAACCTCTCGATCACGTCGCCCGCCTTGATGCCGGCGGCAAGCGCGGGGCCTTCCGGCACGTCGGTGACGAGCGCGCCCTTGGCCTCCTTGAGACCGATCGCCTCGGCCACGTCCGAATCGACGTTCTGGATCCGCACGCCGAGCCAGCCGCGGCGGGTCTCGCCGAAGTCGCGCAGCTGGTCGACAACGCGGCTGACCACCGCCGAGGACATGGCGAAGCCGATGCCGATCGATCCGCCGTTCGGGCTCAGGATCGCGGTGTTCACCCCGATCACCTTGCCATTCATGTCGAAGAGCGGCCCGCCCGAGTTGCCGCGGTTGATCGCGGCGTCGGTCTGGATGAAGTCGTCGTAGCTGCCCTGCAGCGTGCGGTTCCGCGCCGAGACGATGCCGGCGGAGACCGAGAAGCCCTGGCCGAGCGGGTTGCCGATCGCGAGCACCCAGTCGCCGACGTGGGCGGCGTCGCTGTCGCCGAACTCGACGAAGGGCAGCGGGTCCTTGCTGTCGACCTTGAGCAGCGCGATGTCGGTGCGGGTGTCGCGGCCGACGATGTGGGCGTCGAGGTTGCCGCCGTGGTAGAACTCGACCGAGATCTCGTCGGCGCTCTCGATCACGTGGTTGTTGGTGACGATGAAGCCGTCGGGCGAGACGATGAAGCCCGAGCCGAGCGCGTTCGAGCGCTGCTGCCGCTTCGGCGCGCCGTTGCGGTTCATGAAGTCCTTGAAGAAGTCCTCGAAGGGCGAGCCTTCGGGAATGACCGGCCGCAGGCTGTCGTCGACCTCGGCGATCGTCGTGGTCGTGGTGATGTTGACGACGGCGGGGGAAAGCCGGTCGGCGAGGCCGGAGAAGCTCTCCGGCACGAAGCGCGGACCGGGGTCGACGCTGAGCGGCGCCTGCTCGGCCTTGCCCGGCGCGCCGCTCTGCTGCGCCTCGGCGCCGGCGCCGGCGAGCGTCAGCGCGAGCCCGAGGAGCAACGCCCCGGCGAGCCGCGTGCCCTGGGGCGGGTCGATCCTCTGTGCCACGTCGGCATCTCCTTCTGTCGTGCCGCCTCCGAACGGGAGAGGGTCACCAAAGGTTGCGCGCCCTCCGGCGGCGAGGCAAGTCACGGGCTGCGCGGGCATTGCTTGCGCACAGGATCTCACGCCTTCCCCGCCCAGACAAGGGCGATGCCGACGGTCACCGCCAGAAGGCCGATGAGCCGGCGCTCCTCGGGCGCGAGGCGGGCGACCGCGTCGAGCACCCGCTGCATGTGGCCGGGCAGGAGCGCGAGCACGAGGCCCTCGACGATGCCGACGAGGCCGATCCCGAGCAGCAGGTGGCGGATCATTCGCCGGCCGTGCTGGCGGTCGCCTGCGGGGGCGCCGCAACCTCCGACGAGACGCCGGCCGGCGCCGGCGCCGGGGCGGCCGGGACCGCCGGGCCGCTGCGCGCCTGCGGCGAGTGCAGGTAGTCGAAGAAGGCGCTGTCCGGCTCGATCATCAGCGTTGCGTTGGTCTGGGTCATCGCCGCGCGATAGGCGTCCATCGAGCGCATGAAGGCGAAGAACTCGGGGTCAGCGCCATAGGCCTCGGCGAGCACGCGGTTGCGCTCGGCGTCGGCCTCGCCGCGGATCACCTGGGCGTCGCGGTCGGCCTCGGAGACGATCTCGAGCGCGGTGCGGTCGGCCTGGGCGCGCACCCGCTGCGCCGCCTCGTTGCCGCGCGCGCGCTCGTCGGCCGCCTCGCGCTCGCGCTCGGCCTGCATCCGCTCGAACGTCGCCTTGAGGTTCTGCTCGGGCAGGTCGGCGCGCTTCAGCCGCACGTCGATGATCTCGATGCCGAGGTCGCGCGCCTCCTGGATCGACTGGTCGCGGATGCGGTTCATCAGCCCCACGCGGTCGGCCGAGAGCACCGCCTCGGAGCGCACCGAGCCGAGCGCCTCGCGGACGTTGGCATTCAGGATCGCCTCGAGCCGCTGGGTCGCCGCGGTCATGCCGCCCGAGCCCACCGCGCGGCGGAACTGCGCCACGTCGGAGATGCGCCAGCGCGCGAAGGCGTCGACGATGAGCCGGCGGTCGTCGAGCGGCGTCACCTCGAGCGCGTTGGTGTCGAGGCCCTGGATGCGGCTGTCGTAGTAGACGACGTTCTGGATGAACGGGATCTTGAACGCGAGCCCCGGCTTCTCCTTGATCTCGCGCACCTGGCCGAACTGCAGCACCATGGCCTTCTGCCGTGCATCGACGGTGAAGAACGAGTTGAGCGCGACAAAGCCGAGCGCGACGAGCAGGATCAGCAGGATCGGAAGTCGGCGCATCACTTTGCCTCCTCGTGCGGCGCCGGCGGCGCGGGCTTCAGCTCGTTGAGCGGCAGATACGGCACGACGCCCTGACCCGACCCCGACGGCGTGTCGAGCAGGAAGAGCCGCACGTCGCCGAGGACGCTCTGCATCGTCTCGAGATAGAGCCGCTCGCGCGTCACCTCGGGCGCCTTCACGTACTGCTGCTGCACGGCGGTGAAGCGGCTGCCCTCGCCCTGCGCGGCGTTCACCACCTGCGCGCGGTAGCCCTCGGCCTCCTGCAGCTTCTGCGCTGCCGAGCCGCGGGCGGCGGCGAGCGTCTGGTTGGCGTAGGCGTCGGCGCGGTTCTGCAGCGTCGAGCGTTCCTGGCGCGCCGCCTGCACCTCGCGGAAGCTGTCGATGACCTCCTGGGGCGGGTCGGCCTTGTCGAAGTTGACGCGCACGATGTTCACGCCGGAGCCGTACTCGTCGAGGGTCTGCTGGATCAGATCCTTGACCTCCTGGCTGATGACGCCGCGGTCGCGGCTGAGGATCGGCGAGAGCTGCGAGCGCGACACCACCTCGCGCATCGCCGATTCCGCCACCGCCTGGATCGTCGAGGTCGGATTGGACAGGTTGAACAGGAATTCCGCCGGGTCGCGCACGTTCCAGACCACCTGGAAGGTGATGTCGACGATGTTCTCGTCGCCGGTCAGCATCAGCCCGGCCGAGGCGCCGCGGATGGTGCCCGAGCCGATGTCCTCGGTGTTCTCGCGCGTCACCTGGACGATCTCGTGGGTGACGATCGGCCACGGCGCGAAGTTGAGGCCCGGCTGGCCGATGCAGTCGCCGCGGCACTCGCCGAAGGTCAGCTCGACCGACTGCTCCTCGGGTCGGACGGTATAGACCGACATGAGCAGCCAGATGCCGACGAGCACCGCCGCGCCGATGGCGAGCCCGCGCCGGCCGAAGCCGTTGCCGGTCGGGCCACGCCCGCCGCGGCCGCCGCCGGTGCGGCCGCCCATCAGGATCTTCAGCTGCTCCTGCCCCTTGCGGACGATCTCGTCGAGGTCGGGCACCTGCGGCTGCCCGCCGCGGCCGCCGCGATCGTTGCCGCCCCACGGTTCCCGGCCGCCCTTCTTGCCGTCGTCGTCGTTGCCGCCGCCGCCACCCCAGGGCCCGCCGTTGTTGCTGTAGGGCATTCGCCTCGAGGCTCCTCTGCTTCCGTTCCGGCCGACGGCATGTGTCGACCGGCGCGGGCGATTTCAAGACACTAACGGCTCGTACATGCCGCGTGGCGGCAGCGCCACGCCCGAGCTTCTGCGCGACCAGTGCCGCCGCGCGCGGTCACGACGACATCGGCGCGGGCTCGCGCAGGGTCACGAGCTCCTCCGCCGAGGTCGGGTGCACCGCGACCGTCCGGTCGAAGTCCTCCTTCGTCGCGCCCATTCCGAGGGCCACCGCGGCGAGCTGGATCATCTCGCCGGCACCGGCGCCGACGAGGTGGACGCCGAGCACGATGCGGGTGTCGTCGGCGACGACGAGCTTCATCAGCGTGCGCTCGTCGCGATGCGCCAGCGTGTTGAGCATCGGGCGGAAGCTGGTGCAGTACACCTGCACCGGCCCCCGCTGCCGCGCCTGCGCCTCGGTCAGCCCGACGGCCGCCGCCGCCGGCTGGGTGAAGATCGCCGTGGCCACCAGGCCGTGGTCGAGCCGCCGCGGGTTGGCGCCGAACACCGTGTCGGCATAGGCCTCGCCCTCGCGGATCGCCACCGGCGTCAGCGCCAGCCGGTCGGTCACGTCACCGGCCGCGGCGATCGACGGCACCGCGGTCTGCGACCACTCGTCGACGCAGACCGCGCCGTTCGCGGCCAGCTTGACCCCGAGCGCCTCGAGGCCGAGGCCGGCGGTGTTGGGGTCGCGCCCGGTGGCGAGCAGCACCTGGTCGACGACGAAACTGTCGCCGTTGTCGAGCACCACGCGCCGCGCGTCGCCCGCCGGCTCGATCCGCGCCACGTCGCGCTCGATCTCGAGCGTGATGCCCCGCGCGCGCATCGCGCCGGCGAGGTGATTGCGCAGGTCGTCGTCGAAGCCGCGCAGGATCTGCGGCCCGCGATAGACCTGGGTGACGCGGGTGCCGAGCCCGTTCATAATGCCGGCGAACTCGCAGGCGACATAGCCGCCGCCGACGATGGCGAGCGAGCCTGGCTGCGTCGCGAGGCCGAACATGTCGTCGGAGGTCAGCGCCAGCTCGGCGCCCGGGAAGTCGGGCCGCACCGGGCGCGCGCCGGTGGCGATCAGGATGTGGCTCGAGGTATATTCGGCGCCAGTCGCGAGACGGATGCGGTGCGCGTCGCCGAGCGTCGCGCGGCAGCCGAAGAGCTGCACGCCGGCGCGCACCAGCCGATCGTGGTAAGCGGCCTCGAGCCGGGTGATCTCGGCGTCCTTGGCGGCTATGAAGCGCGCCCAGTCGAAGCGCGGCGTCTCGACGGTCCAGCCGTAGCCGCGGGCGTCCTCGAAGGCGTCGGCGAAGGCCGAGGCGTAGACCATGAGCTTCTTCGGCACGCAGCCGCGGATGACGCAGGTGCCGCCGTAGCGGTATTCCTCGGCCACCGCGACGCGGGCGCCCGCCTCGGCGGCGACCCGCGCGGCGCGCACCCCGGCCGAGCCGGCGCCGATGACGAAGAGGTCGAAATCGAACGCCATCGCGCGTCAGGCGTCCTGGTTGCGCATTGCCTCGGCGAGATCCTCCGCCTCGGCGTGGGCCCCGGGCCGCTCGATGACCTCGGCCGAGCCGTCGGGATGGCCGATCACCACCGCGTTCGCCATGTCAATGAAGAGCCCGTGCTCGACGACGCCCGGAATGGCGTTGAGCGCTGTCGCAAGCGCCGGCGGGTCGCCGATCTGGCGCAGGTGCAGGTCGAGGATGAAGTGCCCCTCCTCGGTGACGAGCGGCCCCGAGGAGCCCATGCGCACGGTGATCTCGGTGCCGCCCACGTCCATCCCGGCGAGGAGCGAGACGAGCTGCCGCCGCGTCGAGGTCCATCCGAAGCGCACGATCTCGACCGGCAGCGGGAAGCCGCCGAGCCGGGTGACGCGCTTGCTCTCGTCGGCGATCACCACCATGCGGTCGCTGGCCGCGGCGACGATCTTCTCCTGCAGGAGCGCGGCACCGCCGCCCTTGATGAGATCGAGGCGGCCGTCGAACTCGTCGGCGCCGTCGACGGTGAGGTCGATGCGGCTGACCTCGTCGAGCCGGCGCAGCGGCACGCCGAGTTCCTCGGCCAGCCACACCGTCGCGCTCGAGGTGGCGACACCCTGCACCTGCAGCCCCTCGCGCTTGATCCGCTCCGACAGGAGCCGCACGAACCAGCCGGCCGTCGAGCCGGTGCCGAGGCCGAGCGCCATGCCGTCCTCGACCATCTCGAGCGCGCGGGCGCCGGCGGCAGCCTTGGCCTGATCGGCGGGGGCGAGCGACATCGGGAACCTCCGGGCTGGTGGGACGGGGAAATGCGGCCGCTGGAATGGGCGGCGAGCCGGCGACGCGGGGTTTATAGGCCGAATGTCCCGCGGCCGAAAGCCGAATTGCCGCGGCCGGAGGCTCGCTCGCCGGGCGAGCAGGGCGACGGCGCTCCGCGCTCGACAAGCGTCCTCCATCCCCGCTAACTGGCGCCCGGGCCGGCGAGGCCCGCTCGACAGGGGACGATGATGCTGAAGAGACAGGTGATCGCCATCGGCGCCGCGGCGCTGATGCTCTTGGGCTGCGCCGAGATGAGCACGCCGCGCGCGGCGCAGACGGCGACGACCGCGACGATGACCACCGCGACCGGCACGGTGACGTCGATCGACCAGGCGAGCCGGCGGATCGTGCTCAAGGACGATGCCGACGGCTCGACCTTCGCGGTCACCGCCGGGCCCGAGGTGCGCAACCTCGGCGAGGTGAAGGCCGGTGACCACGTGCGGCTCGACTACCTTGCGGCCACCACGCTCAACATGGCCGACCCCTCCGACAGCGGCGAGGTGCAGAAGGCCGCGATCGCCGCCCGCGCGCCCGAAGGCACCCGCCCCGGCGTCATGGCCGCGACCAGCACCAGCATGGTGGTGACCGTCGTCTCCTACGACCGCAAATCCGGCCTCGCGACCTTCCGCACCCCCGACGGGCTGACCCGCCGCGCCGTGGTGCCGCCGAACCTGCGCTCCTTCGCCGAGCGCCGCGGCCCCGGCTCGCGCGTGCTCGTCACCATGACCGAGGCGGTCGCCGCCACCGTTACCGAAGCGCCGAAGGGCTGAGTACCGCCGCGCCGCGCAGGGCTGCCACCACGCTGCCGAGGAGATCGGCAGGCAGGATGACGACCATGCGCGGCGCGTCGAACCCAAGCCGGAGCGGCCCGCCGAGGGCCGCGTTCGAGGTGCCGATCCTGCCGTCCGGCCGGAAGGCGAGCCCATCGATCGGCCAGCGCAACCCGACGGAGCGGCCGCTGACCGCTCCGAGCGGATAGAGCGACACCCGCGTGCCCGGCGCGAGCTCGAGCGCCAGCTGCGCCGGGCAAAGGAAGCACAGATCGTGCTCGCCGACCAGCACCACCCGGCCCGCTGGCTGCCGCGTCAGCGCGGTCATCGCCGCGAGCGCGTGATCGAGCCGTCCGCCGAGGAAGCCCACGCCCAGGAAGAACGGCGCCGCGACCAGCCGCAGGCATTTCTCGAGATCGGTCGAGTCCTGCTCGGCGACATGATGCACGCGCACGCCTGTGGCACGCAGCGCCTGCGGGTCGGCGAGGGAATCGAGGTCGCCGATCACTGCCCTGAAGCGCGCGCCGCCGGGCAGCGGCACATTGCCGCCGCCGTCCGCCGCCACCGCCTCCGGCGCCAGCGCCAGCGCCGCGGCGAG
>JBDHSS010000111.1:0-8556 GCA_039808205.1 Paracoccaceae bacterium
CGCCGCGCGCGCGGCGCTGACGGCCGCGATGGCCGCGTCGCCGCTCGGCTACACCGTGGCGCTGGGCCTGCCGGCTTTGCGCGAGCGGATCGCGCGACTCTATCGCGACTGGTACGGCATCGACCTCGACCCCGGCCGCATCGTCGTGACCGCCGGCTCCTCCGCCGCCTTCATCCTGGCCTTCGCGAGCATGTTCGACCGCGGCGACAAGGTGGCGATCGGCGATCCCGGCTATCCGAGCTATCGCAACATCCTGCGCGCGCTCGACCTGGTGCCGGCCAGCATCCCGACCGGGCCGGAGAGCCGCTTCCAGCCGCGGCCCCAGGATCTGGCGGGCGACCTCGCCGGGCTCCTCGTCGCGAGCCCGGCCAATCCGACCGGCACCATGCTCGGGACGGCCGAGCTTCGGGCGCTGATCGAGGCGGCGGCGGCGCGCGGCATCGCGTTCATCTCGGACGAGATCTATCACGGCATCCAGTACGGCGGGCGCGCGGTATCGGCGCTCGAGATCTCCGACGAGGTCTACGTCATCAACTCGTTCTCGAAATACTTCTCGATGACCGGCTGGCGCATCGGCTGGATGGTGGTGCCCGAGGCGCACGTGCGACGGGTGGAGCGGCTGATGCAGAACCTGTTCATCTGCGCGCCGCACGCGAGCCAGATCGCGGCGCTGGCGGCGCTCGACGCCACCGACGAGCTCGATGCCAATCTCGCCGTCTACCGCGCCAACCGCGCGCTGATGCTCGAGCGCCTGCCCCGCGCCGGCTTCGACCGCATCGCGCCGCCCGACGGCGCCTTCTACATCTATGCCGACGTACGCGCCCTGACCGACGACAGCCGCACGCTCTGCGCGCGGATCCTGCACGAGGCCGGCGTCGCGGTGACGCCGGGCCACGACTTCGACCCGGCACGCGGCGCCGGCACGCTGCGCTTCTCCTACGCCGCATCGACCGCCGACATCGCCGAGGGCCTGCGGCGGTTGGAGGCCTGGTCGGCCGCGGCGCTGCCGGAGGCGACGGCTCGCGGGGAGATTAATCCTTAAGGATCAATCGCCTTAACGGCGTCTTAAACCTCCGGTACCAGCATTTGCATCGGTGCGGTGCGAGTGACTGGTATGGCGCAGGTACTTTCGTTCAGGCCCCTCGACGCGGCGGAGCTGCCGGCCGCGCCGCCGACCCGGCCGTTCCTCGGCGATGTGCTGGTGCGCTCGGGGCGGCTCGCCCGGCCGGTACTCGACGCGGCGCTCGCGGCGCAGCGCGGGCAGGACTCGCTTCTCGGCACCATCCTCGTGGTCGGCGGCCAGCTTTCGCCCGAGGCGCTGGCGGAGGCGCTGTCCGAGCAGTCCGGGCTCGGCCGCGTCGATCTCGACGCCGCCCCGCCCGACCCTGCGCTTCTCGAGGCCGTCGACCCCTACGTGTGCCTCAGGCTCGACGCGGTGCCGTGGCGGCGGATCGGCGGCCGGGTGGTCATCGCGGTCGCGAACCCTGCCGACGGGCCGCAGGCGATCGCGCTCCTCGGCGGCGACGAGCCGGGCACAGCCCTTGCGCTCGCGGCGCCGCAGGCGATCCGCAACGCCGTCAGCCGCGCCTTCGGCCGCCAGATGGCCCGCGACGCGCGCGAGCGCTGCCCGGAGGTCTTCAGCTGCCGCAACCTCGTCGGGCAAAGCCCGAGCTGGCGCAAGGCCGCGGCGCTGCTGCTCC
The DNA here is from genome assembly GCA_039808205.1 of Paracoccaceae bacterium. Classification (GTDB taxonomy): domain Bacteria; phylum Pseudomonadota; class Alphaproteobacteria; order Rhodobacterales; family Rhodobacteraceae; genus Amaricoccus. The sequence continues at coordinate 1,701 of JBDHSS010000111.1, forward strand.
TCGCGGCCGCGATCGTCGCGGCGCCCTGGCAGGCGCTGACCGTCGTCCTCGCCTGGGTGCTCGCGATCGGCGTCGCCACCAACGGCCTCAGGCTCGCCGCGATCGCGACGCGGCTGCGGCGCGGCGCGCGCAAGCCGCCCGAGGTGCCGCGCCTCGTCGACTATCGCCGGCTGCCGAAGGTCTCGGTGCTGGTCCCGCTCTGGCGCGAGGAGCGGATCGCCGAGCAGCTGCTCGCGGCACTCGGCGCGATGGAGTATCCGCCGCCGCTTCTCGACATCAAGCTGGTGCTGGAGGAGGCGGACGACACGACGCGCGCCGCCATCGCCCGCTGTACGCTGCCGCCGACGATCGAGGTGCTGACCGTGCCGGCCGACACGCTGCGCACCAAGCCGCGGGCGATGAACTACGCGCTGCCGTTCTGCCGCGGCGACATCGTCGGGGTCTACGACGCCGAGGATCGGCCGCACCCCGGCCAGCTTCGCGCGGTGGTGCAGCACCTGCTCGACGCCGCTCCCGACGTCGCCTGCGTGCAGGGCTATCTCGACTTCTACAACGATCGCGCCAACCTCATCGCGCGCTGGTTCACCATCGAGTACGCGGTCTGGTTCCGGGTGTTCCTGCAGGGCATCGAGCGGCTCGGGCTGCCGATCCCGCTCGGCGGCACCACGGTCTTCTTCCGGCGCCGCGCGCTCGAGGCGCTCGGCGGCTGGGACGCGCACAACGTGACCGAGGACGCCGACCTCGGCATGCGGCTCGCCCGCCGCGGCTATCGCTGCGAGATGATCGCCTCGACCACGCTCGAGGAGGCGAACTGCGCCGGCCCCTTACGCTGGATCGGCCAGCGCTCGCGCTGGCAGAAGGGCTACGCGATCACCTGGGCGAGCCACATGCGCAACCCTGCGGCGCTGGTCCGCGACCTTGGCTGGCCCGGCTTTCTCGGCTTCCAGGTGCTGTTTCTCGGCGGGCTCACCTCGGCCCTCGCGGTGCCGCTGTTCTGGGTTCTCATGGCCGACACCCTCGGCTTCGGTCTCCTCGCGCCGCACGTGCCCGCGCCGCTCGCGATCGGTCTGATCGTCTCGGGATGCGTCGGATCGGTGACTATGCTCGCTGCCGCCGCGATCGCGCTCAACGATACCGGACGATTCGGGATGCTGCCCTGGGCGCTGCTCCTGCCGCTCTACTGGCCGCTCGCCGCCGCGGCTGCGGTGCGGGCGCTCGTCGGCGTGTTCACGGCGCCCTTCCACTGGACCAAGACCGAGCACGGCCTGCACCTCGGCGCCGCGACCGAGGAAGGTCAGTCGGGATAGCCCTCGGCGTCGCGCTTCAGCCGCGTCTCGAAGGCGCGGCTGATGTGGGCGCGGATCGCAGCGTCGGCGGCGTCGCCGTCGCGCGCCTCGATCGCGTCGAGGATCGCCTCGTGCTCGGCAAGCGCCTGCGGCCCGCGACCGTCCACCGACAGCGTCGAGGTGGCGACCAGCACCATCGACCGGTGCACCATGTCGAGCTGCTGGATCAGGAAGCGGTTGTGGCTCGCGAGGTGAATCTGGTGGTGGAAGCGCTTGTTGGAGCGGGCGAGCAGCTCCGGACGCGCGACGATGTCGCGGTCGCGTCGCGCCAGCTCGCGCAGCACGCGGATCTCCTCGGGTGCGGCGTGCTGCGCAGCCAGCCGCGCCGCCAGCCCCTCGAGCTCGGCGCGCACCACGTAGAGCTCGCCGAGCTGGTCGTGGTCGAGGCTCGCCACGACCAGGCTGCGGCCGTCGCGCGCCAACACCCCTTGCGTCTCGAGCCGCTGCAGCGCCTCGCGGATCGGCGTGCGCGACACGCCGAGCCGGTCGGCCAGCTCGGATTCGACCAGCCGGTCGCCGGGCCGGAACTGGCCGCGGTCGATGGCGTCGAGGACGAGGTCGTAGGGGTCGCGCGTCATGCGAGCCGAGCCTAGCGCGAAACCGGCGCCGAGGTGAAGCGCGCACCGAGCGGGAGGCCGCGCCGGAGGCCGGCGGTTGCAGCGCCCGGCGCCAGCGCCTAGGTCTCGGACGGGCTCGATGGGAGGCGCCGACCTTGGATCTCGACCGGCTGACCGGCGGCTTCGCCTCGCGCCTCGGCACGGCGGTGGAGGACATCGCCGGCGTCTTCCGCGACCCCGTCGTCCGGCTCGGCGTCACCGGCCTCAGCCGCGCCGGCAAGACCGTCTTCATCACCTCGCTGGTGGCGAACCTGCTCGAGCGCGGCCGGATGCCGCAGCTGCGCGCCGCTGCCGACGGCCGGATCCTCGCCGCCTGGCTGCAGCCGCAGCCGGACCCGACCATCCCGCGCTTCGCCTTCGAGGACCACCTAGACGCGCTGACCGGGCCGAGCCCGCGCTGGCCCGAGAGCACGCGCTCGATCTCGACGCTGCGGCTGTCGCTGCGGGTGGCGCCGCGCGGCGTGCTGTCCGGCCTCGGCGGCCCCGGCGCGCTGCACCTCGACATCGTCGACTATCCCGGCGAGTGGCTGCTCGATTTGCCGCTGATGCAGCAGAGCTTCGCCGAGTGGTCGGCGGCGGCGATCGCCACCGCGCGCTCCCCGGCGCGGGCGCCGCACGCGGCACCCTGGCTGGCCGAGCTCGACGCCACCGACGCCGCGCGGCCGCTGACCGAGCCCGTCGCCCGCCGCCTCGCGGGCACCTTCACCGCGTACCTCGCCACCGCCCGTGCCGCCGGGCTCTCCAGCGTGGCGCCCGGGCGGTTCCTCATGCCCGGCGATCTCGAGGGGTCGCCCGCCCTCACCTTCTCGCCGCTGCTGCCGCCGGCGCGGGCCGGGACCGACTCGCTCTGGCGCGCGTTCGAGCAGCGCTTCGACGCCTATCGCCGGGTGGTGGTCGAGCCGTTCTTTCGCAACCACTTCGCCCGGCTCGACCGGCAGGTGGTGCTCGTCGACGCGCTCGGGGCGCTGGCCGACGGGCCGCGCGCGGTCGAGGATTTGCGCACCGCCATGGCCGAGATCCTCGCCTCGTTCCGTCCCGGTGCGCGCTCGTGGCTGGCGCCGATCCTCGGCCGGAGGATCGACCGCATCCTCTTCGCCGCCACCAAGGCCGACTACCTGCACCACAGCCAGCACCCGCGGCTGGCCGCGATCACCGAGGCGCTGGTGCGCGAGGCGCGCGACCGGGCGCAGTTCGCCGGCGCCGAGACCGGGGCGTTGTCGATCGCGAGCCTGCGCGCCACCGTCGAGGCGACCGTCACCCGCGACGGCCGCAGCGTCGACGTGGTGCGCGGCCGACAGATCGACACCGGCGCAGAGGTGGCGCTCTTTCCCGGCAACCTGCCCGACGATCCCGCGGCGCTCCTCGCGCCGGCGCGGCAGGGCGCGGGCGAGTGGCTGGACGCGGCGTTTCGCATCGTGCGCTTCGCGCCGCCGCGGCTGACCGGCGTGGCCGAGGGGCTGCCGCACATCCGCCTCGACCGCGCCGCCGAGTTCCTGATCGGAGACCGCCTCAGATGAGCCCGCGCGAGGAGCCCTTCGTCATTGCCGCCGACGCACTCGAGCCGGCGACGGTGACGCCCGAGGCCGCACCGCCGCCGCCCGACGAGCCGCCGCCGCAAGGCGAGGCGATGGTCGCCGTCGCCCGGCTCGCCACGCGGCCACGCCGGTCCGGCCTTCTCTGGACCGTCGCCGGCAGCCTGGTGACGCTCGTCGTCTCAGTCGCGGCCTACGACTACCTGACCGGCCTGATGGCACGCTATCCGCTGATCGGCAGCGTGGCGCTGGCGCTGACCGGGCTGCTCGGGCTTCTCGTCGTCGCGCAACTCTTCCGCGAGGCCTGGGCGTTCCGCCGCCTCGCCCGCATCGACGGCTTCCGCGCCGACGCCGCGGCGGCGCTCGCGGACGCCGACCGGACGGCGGCGCTGGCGCTGTCGCGCCGGCTCGGCAGGTTCTACGGCGCGCGGCAGGAAATGCGCTGGTCGCTGGCCCGGCTCGAGGAGACCCGCGACGAGGTGCTCGACGCCGACGCCATCGTCGAGCTGACCGAGCGGACGCTGCTGGCACCCCTCGACGCCGCCGCGCGGCGCGAGATCGAGGCCGCCGCCCGCGTCGTCGCCGGCGCCACCGCCGTCATCCCGCTGGCGCTCGTCGACGTGCTGGCGGCCTTGAGCCAGAACGTGCGGATGATCCGCCGCATCGCCGAGGTCTACGGCGCACACGCCGGCCTCTTCGGCTCGTGGCGGCTGCTGCGCACCGTCGCCACCCACCTCCTCGCGACCGGGCTCGTCTCGGCGGGCGACGATCTCATCGGCTCGGTCGCCGGCGGGCACGTCCTCGCCCGCGTGTCGCGGCGGTTCGGCGAGGGCATGGTGAATGGCGCGCTGACCGCCCGCGTCGGCATCGCGGCGATGGACGTCTGCCGGCCCCTGCCCTTCGCCGCCCTGCCGCGCCCCAAGGTTTCGGCCGTGATCGGCCGCGCGCTCGGCGGGCTGTTCCAGGCGGCGGGCGACGCGGTCGGACGCTAGCGGGAGGCGGCCGCGGCGGTGCGCCGCCTTGCCACCACTCGGCTTCCGCGTCACGTCTTGGTCATCAGCAATCGGATGGCAGAGATGAGCAAGGACATTGAACCGGATTGGGATCCCGCGTCGCCGGCGGCGCAAGTGAACCAGATCGCCGTCTACGACGCGGTGCGCAGCCGCTGTCCGGTCGCCTACAGCCGTCAGCTGCACTGGTCGCTTCTCGGCCACGCCGAGGTCTCGCAGGCGCTCGAGGATCACGCCACCTTCTCCAACGCCGTCTCGGCGTTTCCGGCGGTGCCGAACGGCATGGACCCGCCGGAGCACACGCCGTTCCGGCGGCTGATCGAGCCCTACTTCGGCACCGCCGCCATCGCCGCCTTCGAGCCGCTGTGCCGGCGCATCGCCGGGGACGTCGCGGCGCGCCTGCCCGCGGGCGAGGTCGAGCTGATGGCGGCCGTCGCCGAGCCCTTCGCGCTCGAGGCGCAGTGCGCGTTCATGGGCTGGCCCGAGACGCTGCACGAGCCGCTGCGCGACTGGATCCGGCAGAACGCCGAGGCCAACCGCACCCGCCACCCGCAGGCGACGGCCGGGGTCGCGCACCTCTTCGCGAGCTTCGTCCGGGCGCAGCTCGACGCCCGCCGCGCCGCCGGCGACGCAGCGCCGGACGACCCGACGACGCGGCTCCTGCGCGACCGCGTCGACGGCCGGCCGCTGACCGAGAGCGAGCTCGTCAGCATCGTGCGCAACTGGACCGTCGGCGAGCTCGGCACCATCGCCGCCTCGGTCGGCATCGTCGCCCGCTTCCTCGCCGAGAACCCCGCGGTGCAGGACGCGCTGCGCGCCGATCCCGCAGCACTCGTGCCGGCGATCGACGAGATCCTGCGCATCGACGCGCCGCTCATCGCCAACCGGCGGGTGACCACCTGCCCGGTCGAGATTGTCGGCCGCGGGATCGCCGCAGGCGAGCGCGTCACGCTGATCTGGGCCGCTGCCAACCGCGACGCGGCGGTCTTCGGCGACCCCGACGCCTTCGACCCCGAGCGCAACCAGGCGCGAAACCTGCTCTACGGCGCCGGGATCCACGTCTGCCCCGGCGCGCCGCTGGCGAGGCTCGAGCTTCGCCTCATCGTCGCGGCCCTCCTCGCCCGCACCCGCGCCATCCGCCCGTCCGACCGACTGGCGGTGCGCGCGGCGTTCCCGAGCGGCGGCTTCCGCACGCTGCCGCTGGTGATCGAGCTGGCAGCAGCCGGCTGACATCAGATCTGGCTGAACCGTCCGGATGAACCGACGAGCGGAACAGGCGCCCCGAACCTGCAACGAGCGAGGCTTTGGCTCGCGAGTTTCCGGCCCGACAAGCGAACGCGCTGCGTTCGCCGGGCCGCTCGGTGGAGCGCGGGACGCGCGGAGACGAAGGGGTGTGCAACTGCGCCCGACGCTGGTAATCCGCGCGCGCCTGCCTGGCGGGCGCGTCTAACGCGCCTGCCGGGGGCAGGCAGGCGCGCGCGGATTTGTGTACCCCAAATCCGCGAAGTGAATGCCGTGCCGTCGCGCCTGCCGTCGAACGCTCTGGTCACCCAGAGCCGGTATGAAGCCTTCGGCGTCAGCATGCTCCGGAAGAAGCCGGTTGTCACCCTCCGAGGCATGGGGCTATACGCGCGCAGCATGGCTCGGGGTCTCGGCATGATCCGAATTACCGTCCCGGCGCCCTGAGGCTTCAGGGCTGCCGGGTTCCGGCGCGCGCCTGCGCCCGACGATCCCCCCTTCCCGACGGATGCCGCTCATGACCACCGAGACGCTCGACTACAAGGACACGCTGTTCCTCCCCAGGACCGACTTCCCGATGCGCGCCGGGCTGCCGCAGCGCGAGCCGGAATGGCTCGCCCGCTGGGAGCGGCTCGGCATCTACGACCGGCTGCGCCGCGACGCGCACGGCCGGCCGCCCTTCGTGCTCCACGACGGCCCGCCCTACGCCAACGGCCACCTGCACATCGGCCACGCGCTCAACAAGGTGCTGAAGGACTTCGTGGTGCGCAGCCAGCAGATGCTCGGCCACGACTCGCGCTTCGTGCCGGGCTGGGACTGCCACGGGCTGCCGATCGAGTGGAAGATCGAGGAGCAGTATCGCGCCAGGGGCAAGTCGAAGGACGAGGTGCCGGTGAACGAGCTGCGCGCCGAGTGCCGCCGCTTCGCGGAGCACTGGGTCGACGTGCAGCGCGAGGAGTTCAAGCGGCTCGGCGTGACCGGGGATTGGGAAAACCCCTATCTGACCATGGCATTCCACGCCGAGGCCGTTATCGCGGACGAGTTCATGAAGTTCGTGATGAACGGCTCGCTCTACCTCGGCTCGAAGCCCGTCATGTGGTCGCCGGTCGAGA